>JBCDJM010000016.1:0-49240 GCA_038747755.1 Cyanobacteria bacterium P01_H01_bin.35 | reverse complement strand
TTTAAATCAGTGTATAATTAAATTTTTATATAATGTTTTTTGTTAAATAGGCTTCAGGATGTAGCACTCAGCATTTACCTCAACAAGGTAACAAGGAAGAAAGTTAAAGATAATTTTTCTAAATTATCTTTCGATGGCAAGATTTATAGAATAATTAATGATACTAGGCAGCCATATCCACCATATTATATTTTTTAAGTCAATACTTGAAAGCCAGGTTATAAGTAAAAAGTTTCTAAAATAGAGATTACGTTTTAAATTTTCAATCAAAAACATCATATTCGGCAGAAAATTTTGCTCTCTATTTCTAGGAGCTTGCGTTTTTTCAGGCATTTGGTATCATATATGAACAATGATATTATGCCTTTTTTATAACTAATTTTCAAAATGCTTGGGAAATAATAGCCTTAAACCTACTATTTTCGTTGATGAAGTGGCTAAAAAATAGTAACTGGGTAAGGAGTGATCGCTAGATGGCTAACTAATTTCCAAATCAATAATTTGTCCGTTTTGACAAAATCAAGATTTAGTGGTATTTAGCCTTAATGGCTACTATAGCAATCCTAAATTGGTTGTGACAATTTTTATAATAGTTAATTTGAGCTGAAAACCTCTAAAATTATGACTCCTGTAGGGGCTAATCACGTTTGCGCAGCATTCCGCAGGAATTCGCCCCTACCACCAAAATATTACAATTTAGGCGTTGCTGGAATGTAATGGTAAGTAGCTAAAGGTAAAATTGAAAAACATATTTTTAGCGTTGATACTTAATCTAAAAATCATTACCACTCAGCAATGCCACAACTTAAATAGGATTTTTATATACACTACAAAACTTCTCCATCAAACAGACTAATCCAAAACCGCTGCATACCAGTCGTACCAGTACAAAATAGCAACTTACCCAGTAACTCCAACCCTAGTTGATTTAACTTTTCCTCCGAATTATAAGCCATTACACCAGAACGCCTAGAATTCATACGACTGCGAAAGTGTGCTCTAAACTGTTCTAAATAAAAAGATAATTGTAAATGACTCTCTATTGGTAACTGTTTTTGGCTTAACTGCTGATAGTCAAACAAAAGTTTCCGAATTGGGACAGTTAAACGTTTTGCCAAGTGACAAGCAATAATTACTAGGGCCTTAGCTTCGTTCAATGTCAAGGGACGACGTTGACTATTTTGCCTTAGCGGATTTGTACTACGCAGTCGCCACAAAGAAACACGATTGGGAATAATTTCTTGTAGTTCCAAGTCTTTGACAACCTTCAGCATCACTTCAGCTCCTCCAAGTTGTAAAGCTTCAATTGCCAAAAGCATTAAATCAATTTGAGTCCTAGTTCTTCGGGGACAATTACCATCAGGGAGAGGTATATCTGGTAAATTATTCAATATCAATGGTTTAGATGGACTGGGGGAAGTTTTTAATTCCATTACTTTTACAGCAAGATTCTATACTTCGTTACACTATTTTGGTGAAAATATCAAGAAAGTCAAACAACTATTATCAAAAATATAAAATAATAAGACTTTATTAGCTTAATTGCAGTTTATTTAGAAAAATTTTTATAAAAGTAGATTTATTTCCTAAGTTTCTGATAATTATATAACATGACTATTTAGTATCTAAGTAATATTTAGCAATTACAATTTATTTATCAGATTTTGATAAATTTTAACTTTAACCATAATGGAACTAAAAAATTTAATCCGCGAAATCCCAAATTTCCCTAAAGCGGGAATTCTATTCCGAGACATTACTACCCTTCTGAGTAACTCTGATAGTTTACATTACACTATTGACATTTTGACAGAAAAATGCTCAGAATTTCAACCAGATTATGTAGTGGGCATGGAATCACGAGGCTTTATTTTTGGCGTGCCTTTAGCTTATCAATTGAATGTAGGCTTTATACCAGTTCGTAAACCAGGAAAGCTACCCGCAGAAGTATACTCAGTTACTTATGATTTAGAGTATGGCCAAGATAGTCTAGAGATGCACCAAGATGCAATGCCACCAGGTAGTCGAGTTTTAGTAATTGACGATCTGTTGGCAACCGGTGGGACTGCAGGAGCTACAGTTCAATTAATAGAGAAAGCAAATTGTAATTTAGTGGGTTTTGGTTTTGTTATTGAGTTAAAAGACTTAGGTGGGCGGCAAAAATTGCCAAAAGTGCCAATTATTAGTTTGATCGAATACTAGAAATAATTAATAATTAATAATTAATAATTAATAATTAATAATTGATAATTAGGGTTTGCTGAAAAAAGGTGTAGGGATTTGAAGAACAAATCCCATTTTCCTTTGGGTTGGGAGACCAAATTTTCAGAATAAAATGTTACATATTTATTACGATATAGTTAACTTAATTGGTGGATAGAAAATTGAAGTTAAACAATCTAAAACAATTAATTGCCAACGATACTTTTGCTTATGTATTGAAGAGATTATTACAAGCAATTTTGACTTTATTTCTAGCTTCTGCTCTTTGTTTTGCTGTAATTCAGTTGGCTCCAGGTAGTTATTTAGATACTTTAAGTCAAAATCCCCAAATTTCCCAAGAAACTATTCAACAACTTAAGCAACAATTTGGGTTAGATAAGTCGCCTTTAGAACAATATTTACGTTGGTTAGGAAGAATTATTACCAGTGGAAATTTTGGTAGAAGTTTTGTTTTTCAACAACCAGTGGCGGATTTATTATGGGAGAGAATACCAGCAACTCTAGTCTTATCTATTTCTTCCTTAATAATGACCTGGGCGATCGCTATTCCTCTTGGTATTATTGCTGGAGTTAATCAAAATCGTTTTTTAGACCGTTTTCTACAATTAATTAGTTATACTGGTCAAGGTTTTCCTAGTTTTATTACTGCTCTATTATTATTGTTTTTAGCCCAAAATATTTCTCCTTTATTACCAGTTGGAGGAATGCAAAGTATTGACTATGATGAGTTCTCTTTTGTGGGTAAAACTTTAGATATGGGTTGGCACATGATTTTACCAACAATTGCTTTAAGTATTACCAGTTTTGCTGGTTTACAGAGGTTAATGCGGGGGCAATTATTGGATGTTTTACGACAAAATTATATTCAAACGGCGAGAGCTAAAGGTCTTCCAGAGAATCGAGTGATTTACGTTCATGCCTTGAGAAATGCTATTAACCCTTTAGTAACACTGTTGGGATTTGAGTTTGCTTCATTATTAAGTGGTTCGTTTATTGCTGAATATTTCTTTAACTGGCCAGGATTAGGAAGTCTAATTTTAGAAGCGGTAAGAAACCAGGATTTATATTTAGTTATGGCAAGTTTAATGATGGGTGCTTTAATGTTAATTATTGGTAATTTGTTGGCTGATTTACTGTTAAAAGCTGTAGATCCTCGAATTCAATTAGAAAATCTGAAATGATCGAATTGAAGAAGGCAAAAGGACAGTAGATCAGTTTATAGATAAATACAGCTTAGTTAGTAACTTACCTACACAAATCCATTCCCTTTCTGTGTAGGTTTCTAATGTCTCTTAAAAACAGTCAGAACTTCCTTAGAAATAAAAGCAGTTTTTGGCAAGTAAAAACTACTTTATATTTACTGAAAAATTAAGGTTTAAAGCCTCTCCTTTCAAGGAGAAAAAAACAAAAAAATTCCTTTTAACCAATTCTCTTCTTTTTAAGAAGAGGTAATTATTAATTGCTGAACTAACCATATCAAATTTCCCCTCAACAAGAAATTTCCTTATTTCAATCCCAATGGTTCACTTGGAGGTACTAATAATTAATAACTGATAACTAATAAATAATAACTAATAACTAATAATTGAAATGACCTATCAGAGTTAGCTTGTCAGCTATTTTATGAAGTCTAATGACTGTACATTAGACCTCTTGTAAAAATTTTAATTAAATCAATTGCCAGATATGAAATCAACAATTTTATCCCTCTATTCCCTGACTTCTGCAAAAAGTCTATTAGATTTTTTGGTTGGTGCAGGTTCATCTGAATAATTTATGTAATAATTGATTTGATTTTTGGCATTGCTGAAATTAGGTATGAAATTCGTATCGGAGTAAGATTAATAGTAAGGAAAAAAGCTTTTTTGACTACTGACTACTAAATACTGACTATTGACTACTGACTTTAGATGAATCAAGATAACTTTCTACTTCGTTTCTACAAATTAGCCATTGTTAACATTCTTTCAAATATTATGGTGCCCTTAGCTGGTTTAATCAGTGTAGGTTTTTTGGGTCATCTAGCAGATATCCGCCATTTAGCAGGAGTTACTCTGGCCACCATTTTATTTAACTATCTTTACCGAGGTTTAGGTTTCTTGCGGATGGGAACAACCGGAGTTACGGCCCAAGCAGTAGGACAAAACGACACAGAAGCAATGCTATTAGTAGGCTTCAGGAATGGCATTACTGCTCTAGCTATAGGTTTACTCATCCTGATTTTACAATATCCAGTGCGAGAACTAGGATTAGCCATTGTCAGTGCAACGGCAGAGGTTAAAGTCTCTAGTATTGCTTACTATAATGCTCGGATTTGGGGAGCGCCGGCAGTATTAGTTAATTTTGTCCTTATTGGTTGGCTCTTAGGAAAAGAAGAAAGTGGTAAAGTATTCTGGATGTCTATGGTAGGCAACCTGACAAATATTTTACTAGATTATTTTCTGATAATTCGTTTGGGTTGGGATAGTAGGGGGGCAGGTATCTCCGCAGCAGTTAGCCAATACTTGACCTTATTAACAGGATTAATTTTTGTCTGCATTTCTTTACCCTGGCAACAGGTACGAACAATTTTACCACAACTAATGAATTTATCTGGTTACAAAAAAACCTTGACTCTTAATGGCGATATATTTATTAGAACCCTAGCCATCATGTCTACATTTGCTATCTTTACTGCTCTGAGTGCTACAATGGGAACAGTAACTTTGGCTGAAAATGCTTTGATATTTCAAATATTCTATCTCACAGTATTCTTTTTTGAAGGTGTAGGGTTTGCAACGGAAACTCTTAGTGGTAATTTTAAAGGTAAAGAAGCAAACGAACAGTTAGTTCCTTTGGTTAGAATTTCTGTAGGTACAAGTTTAGTAATAGGATTTATATTTGCTCTAAGTTGCGTGTTATTTCCTGAGAGTTTGTTTGGTTTATTAACCGATCATCAGGAGATTATACAAGAAATAATACATCATGTTCGTTGGTTGCTGATTATTCTTCTGGGTTCAGCTATTGCTTTTATGCTAGATGGTTATTTTATTGGTTTATCAGAAGGAAAAATTATTAGAAATGTTTCTATTAGTGCAGCTTTAGTAGGATTTTTACCTGTAGCTGTCTTGGCATGGTATTATCACAACAATCATATTTTGTGGTTAGCTTTGTCAATATTTATAACTGCAAGAGCTATAATGCTAGGGACTCAATTGCCTAAAACTTTTGATAAGCATTCAACTATCAGCAATTAGTTTACTAGCTATATTCAACAATTAATAATTAATAATTACCTCTCCTTGAAAAGAAGAGGATTGACTCGAAGGAAAATTTTGATTTATTATCCTCTTAAAAGGGGAGGCTTTAAACCAAAATTTTTCGGTAAAAGTAATTGAGAAATTGAGAGAGAATTAAAAGTTAGTGCTAAAGTAAGCTTCTTAACCTTAGAAGGAATTATTCATTATTTGCTCATAACAAAATTCCTCTGTAAGAGACTAGCTGACTGCTTACAAATTTTGAATTATCAAAAACAGTGCTAACAAATAATGATTTTTCTAGTCTACCTTCTGAAAATTAAATATCAACTAATATCCTTACCGAAAAATCTAGCTTAAAAGCTTCTTCTTGCAAGGAGAAAAAAAATTATTCTAACCAATCTTCTTATGAAAAAGAAGAGGTAATTATTAATTGTTAATTATTAATTGTTGAAATATTTAGGACTACCCAAAAAAGTTATAGCGTTTCTAAAATTGGTAAGATACAGTTTTAGATCCTCCCCTGCCCCCCCTTCTTAAGCGGGAGATGTTTCAAAGTCCCCCTTTTTAAGGGGGATTTAGGGGGATCGTAAATGTACCTCATTACCAAAAAATTAAGGTTAAAAGCCTCTCCTTGAGAGGAGAAAAAAATTCCTTCTAACCAATCTTCTTATGAAAAAGAAGAGGTAATTATTAATTGTTAATTGTTGAAATATTTAGGACTACCCAAAAAAATTATCAGTTAAGTAAATAAAATAAATGTACCGCAAAATTTCTCAATTTTTCCTACTCGTTAGTTTCTCTGCACTGACAGTTATCGGTTGTTCTACTAACACCGAACCTACCCAAACAGAAACTACTAATTCTCAGCAGCAGAAACCACCAAATATTGTAGTTATTGTTGTTGACGATATGGGGTATTCCGATCTTAGTCTTTATGGAAGTGAGATTGAAACTCCAAATATTGAAGCTCTAGGAAAAGCTGGCATGATGTTTACTCATTTCTATACACTGCCAACTTGCTCCCCTACTAGATCGGTAATGTTAAGTGGGGTTAGTAACCATCAAGCAGGTTTCGGGGCGATGGCAGAATATACAGCTTCAAACCAAAAAGGTAAACCAGGTTATGAAGGTTATTTGAGTCAGCAAGTTGTCAGTATTCCAACTTTGTTAAAAGATGCTGGATATAATACCTATATGGCGGGTAAGTGGCATTTGGGCAAAACAGAGGGTTTACTACCTTCAGATAGGGGTTTTGAGCAAACATTTGCTTTATTAGACGGGGCGGCAGATCATTATAGTAAACGTGGATATAACCCAGCTCGTCCTGTAGCTAGTTATTCTAGCAATGGTGAACCAGTTGAACTTCCTGAAAATTTTTATTCTACTGATTATTATACAGACAAATTAATAGAGTTTATAGATAGCGATCGCGAGGCAGATAAACCGTTTTTTGTATATGCTACCTTTACCTCTCCTCACGATCCTTTACAAGTGTCAGAAGAATATATTCAAAAATATCTGGATAAATACAACGTTGGTTGGGATACTCTGCGAGAACAACGTTTTCAACGGATGAAAGAACTCGGTCTCATATCAAAAGATTTAGAATTACCCCCCAGATGGACGGATATTCCAGCTTGGGATAGTCTCACACCAGAACAGCAGAAATATGAAGCAAAAACAATGGCTATTTATGCTGGCATGATCGACAACACAGATTATAATATAGGTCGGTTAATTGAGCATTTAAAAAAAATAGGGGAGTATGAAAACACTGTATTTGTGTTTTTATCAGACAATGGTGCAGAAGGAGCAAACCGCGCAGCACGAGAGCGGTGGCAAACTTGGTTTGAAAAAGATGGCATTGATAATAGTTATGAAAATATAGGCAAACCCAACTCTTTTATTACTCTTAACGAGGCGTGGGCACAAGTTAGTAGTACCCCTCTTTTGTGGTATAAGGGTAGAGTTTCTGAAGGAGGTATTCGCGTACCTGCAATTTTTGCCTATTCAGGAGTTATTCCTGCTAATAGTCGTAGCGATGCCTTCGGTTCTGTTTTAGACTTGATGCCAACTTTATTAGATTATGCTGGAATTAAACACCCTGGGAATAATTATAATGGACGAGAGATATACTCAATGGAAGGACGTTCTCTAGGGCCAGTTTTGGAGAAAAAGAGCGATCGCATATATACAGAAGAAGATAGTATTGCTTTTGAGTTATTTGGTTATGGCAACAGTGCTTTATTTCAGGGAGATTGGAAAATATTCAGGTTAATTCCACCTTGGGGAGATGGTGAATGGAAATTATTTAATATTCGTCAAGATCCAAGAGAATTAACTAATTTAGCTCAACAATATCCAGAAAGATTGAAACAAATGATTGCTTTATACGAGCAATATGAACAGGAACAAGGAGTGATTCCTACTACAGAAGTATTGTACAAATAGGGTTTGCTTTTGGAAAATCTTTTGGTAAGGGTAGGAGTCAGGAGTAGTAGGGGTAAATAATGGATAATGGATAATGGATAATGGATAATGGATAATGGATAATTACCTCTCCCTAAAAGGTCGAGGATTGAGGCTTTAGGAAAAAATTTATTTCTCTTGGTCGATTGGATATGGCGCCGGTAACCCATCCATCTCTCGACCGCTTTTTCCCCTTTATTGAGGAGGCTTTAAACCTGAATTATTTAATTGTTTCGCTAAATGATCATTCTTCCCTTAGATGTCGGTTCTGAGCCGTTAACGGAGTTATGCGCCAGCAAAAACGTCTGTACGGGAGAAAGATTGTTGTTGGGTTTCGTCCCTCAACCCAACCTACATTTGATAACTGATATAGCAGTCGAAGCAAAGGGCGCGGACATTCATAAATCCTGAAACCTTCTGACAGCTTACTATTCCCTATTCCCTATTCCCTATTCCCTAGCGTTATAACTGATAACTGAAATGCCATCTCCAAAAAAAATAGTTGTTCAAGATTTTATGCGTGATTCAACAATTTGGGATAGTGTCAAACCACGCTCCACAGATATTATCATCGCTTCTTGTTACAAATCAGGTACAACACTAATGCAGCAAATAGTAAATTTGCTAGTCAACGGTAACGATAATTTTGAATCAATCCATCACATTAGTCCTTGGGTAGAACTACGTTTTCAGTCTTCAGAGACAGAAACAGCTCTCATAGATAGTTTAGCATCACCTCGAATTCTCAAAACTCATCTGGAATTTGAAGCACTTCCCTACTATCAAGAATGGAAATATATTTATCTAGTAAGAGATGGTAGAGATGTTGGGGTTTCTCTTTACAATCATTGTCAAACATATCTAAATGATGCTTATAATCTATCTATTAATTTTGATAATGGTTCCGATGATTTTTTAGAATTTTGGGATTTATGGGTAGAAACGGGAAAACCTCGCTGGCCTTTTTGGGAAAATATTAATAGTTGGTGGCAAGTTCGGAATTTATCTAATATTCTTTTAGTTCACTATGAAAATTTAATTAATAGGAAAAGTGAAGAAATTATCCGAATAGCTAAATTTTTAAATCAAGAAATTAATAGTAGTAAAGTGGAAATGATTTGTCAGTTTTCTTCTTTTCAATACATGAAAGAAAATTGGCATAAATTTCAACCTCCAGGAGTTTTTAAATCACAAAGTTTTATAAATAAAGGTACAAACAAACGTTGGATAAATTTATTAACTCCCGTACAACTTCAACGCTATGAAATAATTATTTCTCAAAAGCTAGAGCCAGAATGTGCAAATTGGGTTAAAAATTGTATTTTATAGCGCTACACGCTAGGGAATAGGGAATAGGGAATAGGGAATAGTAAACTGTCAAAGGGTCTCAATATTTAGAAATCTCCTAACCTTAATGCGTAGCGCTATTATAGCGCTACGCGCTAGGGAATAGGGAATAGTAAACTGTCAAAGGGTTTCAATATTTAGAAATCTCCTAACCTTAATGCGTAGCGCTATACTAAAAATTAAATGTAGTTCTTAGTGCCCCAATTACCACATCATCATTGCGTTCATCGTGATTTGGTGCAGTTAACCAGAATACACCAGGAGTAATAGTAATATTATCACTAACCCGAAAAGTATAGAATGCTTCCAGATGCCATCCCGTATCGCGATCGCTTCTTTGCCCTGGTGGTAAACCAATAGCTCTAGCTAAATTACGATTGCTAGTATAGGTAAGTCTTGGTTGAATACCAGCAATAATGCCACCAGTATTTCCTTCTTTAAAAAGGTCAGGAAAAATCACATTAACCCGATAGTTAATAACATTAGCGTCTCCTCTTGTTCCCTCCCCTAAAGTTCGAGCGTTACTAAAAGCACCAGAAGCACCCAAAGTAAACTTAGGAGAAAATCGATAAAAAGCAGCAGCTAAGAATGTGTTTCCTGCCACAGGTCCAGCTCCAATAACTGCAGAGGCATTACTACCTGATGCTGTACTAATCCCATTTTCTGGAGAGTAACTGTGAACATAGTACAGAACTAGATTGAAAGGATCGAATCTAAACACATTTCTTGCTGAAATACCATAACCACCGCTAAATACCCCTAACCGTGGGTCTTGCGGTGAACCAGATTCGCTACCAGCAAAGAAGTCTAGGTTATACCAGGAAGTGGGTTGCCAACCAAAACCAGTCCCTGCTTGCAAGAAGACGGGAAACAGCATTGTATTCAGACGACCATAGTTTGATATTGGGCCAATATCTAGTCCGGCAATTGGAGTAATCAATTGTGAAAGAATTCGGTCATCAGATTGAACACTGACAACCCATCTCAATTGTTTGTTAACTTGGAAACTATAAGATAAATTACCAATCCCTACTGTGTCTTCAGAATTACCAAACATCAGAATTGTTTCTGAAGTACCACCACTTAAGGTGCCACGGGGAAATTGAGTAGCAGTATTCAAGCGAACGGGGTTACCTGCGTTGATACCTACATTGAGAATGTCTGTACCAGTGAAACTTGTTTTTAGTCTCATCCTACTCCGATATTGGAGTACGGTTTCATTTTCGTCAGATGCTTCTTCACCAAAAGCATCTGCTATGTGCATTACTATTTGACCGCTGAATTTTGTAGTTGTGGAAAATTGCTGACCTTCTAAAGTCTTTACACGCGCTTCTAGTGCATCAACTCGCCCTTCAATTTCAGCTAATTCGACTGCAAAATTTGCTTGTAATCTTTCCAAAACTGCTAAATCTTCTTGAGTAATAAGGTCTGCTGTTTCAAAGGCAATCAATTGTTGAATCCTTTCTAAACAAGCATTTAACCCAGCAGCAAATTCATAGCGAGTCATTGCCCGATTACCTCGAAAAGAGCCATCTGGATAACCGACAATACAACCATATCTTTCTACTAGAGATTGTAGTGCTTGGAAAGCCCAATCTGTGGGTTGGACATCTGATAGTTGGTCTACTGAAGTGACTTGTCCTAATGGATCGCTATATTCATTTTCTTTGCTTGTGGAATTTTCGGTTTCTGGATTAAAGTTGGACAGTTGCTCAACAGAGATGACCTGATTTTCTGGAGCTTGGTTTTTAGTAGCGATCGCGGAGGGTTGCGAATTCAATTGATCCATGCTTTGCCATTCTGGCCAATTTAGGGTGGAATTTTGAATATCTATTTGAGTATTTGCTTTTTCTACATTAGAGTTGTTGGGCGTTCCTGTAGCAGCTAATGCAAAAGCTGTGTTTGAAAAAAGATATATTAGGAAAGAGAGACTGAGAACTTGATTTTTTTTTTTCATTTTTAGTAGCTAAGTAAACATTGATTTTTGGCAAAGCTGGAAATAAATTTTAATGTTAAATTTCACTAAAGAAGTTTATGTACATCGGGTAATGATTATAACTTGAAGATGTCTTTGTAAATTTATTCTAGAAAAATGTAATATTTCTTTAGATTTTTTCTTTGTCTTTATCTGATATGATTAATTTTTGATATTGTCTTCCCTTCGTCCACGTCTGGAAAATCTTCATCTAAAGGTTCGAGTGTAGGAAGAGTTTGCAGGAGAGATTTTTTCTTGACAGAGGAAATAATAGCGAAGGGAACGCCATCTTCGATGATAGTCAAGGGTTCGCCTGTTTTTTGTGCTTGGTTTAATTAGGTTTTGAAAGGGTTCGGGAAGTTCTGCAAGAGGTATTTGTTTCATCGTTGCACCTGCGTATAAGTGTCAAACCCTAGAACCCTTGAAACAAGCGAGGGCAGAATGGAGTATGGGTATCTAACCTGGAAATCCTTTTTTTTTTTACATTTGGCATAATTTAAAAGTCAAAAGCAAAACAAAAAGTCCCATCCAGTAGTAAAAATTTTAGTATCTCAAATCACAAAATTCCCATGTTATCCCAAGTTTATTATCTACTCCGTTCCAAAGTTGATGGTAGTTATATCAGTGCCAATCCCAACCCAGATAAAGCCGTCAAATTCTTATTACTATTCCAGGAAGACTTTGATGCCTACAGTTATCTAAATACCCACGCCCCAGATATGAGCGATCGCTTCGCAGTAGAATCTATTCCCAGTACCCAGTTAAAAACAATACTTAATAGATGGAGTTTTCAAGGAGTAGGAATAATTCAAGACCCATTGTTGCCAAATATAGAGTTTCTAATAGTTAGTTAAGAGAATTTTCACCATACCAAATTTTGTAATGAGAGATATTTGGTATTAAAATTAGGGCTAGAGCAAAACTACGAGTTTAATTATTAACTATTAATTAAGGCTTGCTGATGAAGCTAAAAGCATTTAAAAATAAATGCAAATGCCTTTTTAGAGTGAAAAAAGTACAAGCTTTTCAGTCGCTAAAGCTGCAAAAATTTGGCATTTTGAGCAGAGAATATTTTATCTCCCCACACTTCCCACATTCCCCACACTCTAGATTACCAAGGACTACTAACAAGAGTAAATCCTGACCAATAAAAAGGATGAGAAAAGTTAGTGTCTCCCAATCCTTGTAAACTCTCAGGTAAAGATATTTCTCCTCTAGAAAACTTTAATTGTTTATTCTTAAGCAAGACATCTCCTTGAATCATTTTAATTTGAGTTTGTCTAATTGCTTCAGCTTTACTTGGTGCCGTTTTTAACTGTTCATAAAATTCACTCATTAAAGCTAAAGTTCCAATATCATTAACGTACCATAAACTTGCTAATGCAGACTCAACTCCTGCTTCTAAAGCTAATCCAGCAAAACCTAACTCCACATCTCGATCTCCAACGGCAGTTTTACAAGCACTTAAAACTAATAATTCAGCTAGAGGATTGTTCCAATTAATCTCTTTCACTTTGTCTAAATGGAGTTTAGTATCCCAAAATTGAATGTAAGAATTTTCAGGTTTTCCAGGCCGAAATTCCGCATGAGTTGCTAAGTGAATAATATTAAAAGATTGAGAAGAAAGTTTATTTTTTAAGTTTTCTAAGGTGAATTCCTGATTAAGAAACAATTCTCCAGGCCAACCTCCAGAAAGATTTTGAGGTGAGATATTTTCTGTGAGGTTCCTATTAACAATTGTGGAAAGCTCAACCGGAACAGCTGGTAAAGGAGTTTGTGTCTGAAATTCTGATGCCCCCATGGCTAAAATTCGAGCTTTTTTGATGGGAGTATAATTGGAATCAATTAAATTAAATGCAGGAATAATTGCTAGGCTATATTTTTCTACTAAAAATTTTTTTCCATCGTGTAATGCAGCTATTGGTAGAGTACGCAAATCTTTTCCTAAACAAAACAATATTGTGTCTATTTTTTCCGCTTCGAGATTTGCTTCAAACGGTTTAATAATCCATTCATAGAGTTGTTGAGCCTGACTTAAGTCAAAGTCTGCAAAAAGCAGCTGAGTATTAGTAATTTCAACATGAAATGATTTAACTGTCTGAATTAGGGTTTGGTCTTTGAGAGTAATATCTTGAACTAGAGGTTTTTTTCCTGGAGAAATAAAGACTAAATGTAAATATTCCGATCCAGGCATCGCCCAAAATACGGCTGTTTTTATATTGCTTTTTTGGTTAATTTCTAACAATTTTTGAGAAATATCATCACCAGTTTTTGAACCTTTAGAAAAATTTTGACTAAAATAAGCTTCAAATTCTTTTTTTAGCTTTTCCTCCATTTTCATCACTTTCTCTGAGACAGTTAGATTTATGTCTTGAGAGAGGGTTTTTTCTGAATTAAAGCTGAGAATAATAATTAGGGAAAGAATAAATACGAAAATTGTTATACTAGCTTTGTATTTGTTCTTAAAAGACAATATTTTCCGGAACATATATAGTACCTTGTTTAATATCTTGCTAAGTATTTCCTGGGTTATGCCAGGCAAACAGTTTTTTATAGTGTTTTACTCGTACTTTTAACTCTAGTTTAACTCTAGTTCAATTCCAATTCCACCTCTAAAAACAAAAAACACAAAATATAGAGTAATTTGGTAAATTTGTCAAAAATTTGACGCTATATATAAAAAATCGCTACACTCTTAATTTGTTGCTTATTTCCAGAAAATTAGATTTTCTATTTAACTATGGTACGAGAACTAGAAAAAGTAGATCAAAGGGAGTTCCCAGAAACAGCTCCCACTGCCAACCCCGTATTTTACAGAACTTATAGCCGTAAGACAGAAACTGGCCGTGAGACTTGGGTAGAAGTATGCGATCGCACAATTAATGGCCTGAGAAAATTAGGCCAACTCACCGCCGAAGAAACAGATTTACTCTATCGGATGCAGAGCCAACTTAAGGCCCTATCTTCTGGCCGTTGGTTGTGGGTAGGTGGCACAGAATGGATTACCCAACAGCAAAACTTTTCGGGGGCCTATAACTGCTCGTCCACTAATATTGTAGACTGGCGCTCCTTTGGGCTGTTAATGGACTTAGCCATGATGGGGTGTGGTACGGGTGCAGTATTGGAATCGCATAATATAGAGCAACTGCCACCGATTCGCAATCATCTAAATATTGTATTGCGGGGTGAAATTGGTGCCACTCCTGTTGAATTACGTCGTGAGTTTACAGAAGTCAAATTTCATCAAGATGAAGCAGAAATATTTGTTGGTGACAGTCGTCAAGGTTGGGTAGGATCTTATCAGGCGTTGTTGGAGTTGTCAACAGATGAGCGATTTTCGGGAAAGGTGAATGTTATCATTGATTTGAGTGATGTCAGACCTGCGGGAGAACCGTTAAAAGGATTTGGTGGTGTTGCTAACCCGGTAAAATTGCCAGAATTGTATCAACGTTGTGGGAACATATTAAATGAAGCAGTTGGGCGACAATTAAATTCTGTGGAGTGTTGTTTGCTAATTGATGAAGCAGCAGCCTGCATAGTGGCAGGAAATATCAGACGCTGTATTGCTTATGATGCAAAAATTTCAGCGATTGATGGCATGAAAAATATTCAAGATATTCAAGTGGGAGATTTAGTTTTAACTTCCAGGGGTGAATATCGTCCAGTAGTCAATAAATTTATTCAAGGTAAACAGGGTATTGTAGAAATTCGTACTCCTGTTACCTCAATTCGTTGTACTACTAACCATCGAGTTGCTGTTTACAATAGTTTAAAATCTTACACCTGGAAATATGCAAGCGAACTTCAACCAGGCGATCGCTTAATTTCAGTTCCTCATACTAAAGGAATGCCTTGTGCAACCACCGATTATGCTTGGTTAGTAGGCTTCTTTATTGGTGATGGACACGCTGATGTAGAGTCAACTAAGCGACGTAATGGTGGAGGTGGAATAGTTAGCTTTGCCCTTTCCACTGAACGCTTACAGGGAGATTTAGGAGAAAAGGTTCTGAGAATCCTTAGTAGCATGAGTTATAATCCTGCCATCAGGATTCAAGGTAGTCATTGTAATATCAATGTTTATCGTAAAGAATTAGCCCAAGAGTTAGGACAATATAAACAACCCTGGGGATGCCCTGTAATTCCTGAGTTTGTTTGGAGAGGTAGTCAAGAAATTCGTGCTGCTTTCTTAGCAGGTTTAAGTGATGCTGATGGCACTCCTTCGCGAAATGTACTGGTGAACTCGAACAAGTTAGAATTTTTACGAGAAATTCAAAAAGTAGCTCTTTCTTTGGGAATTGCGACAAAGTTATATGAACGTAAACCAAAAACGCTCAAAGGAAGAGATCAACTTTACGATGGATGCCACTGTATTCACATTCAGGGTTTACAGTCTCAAGCAGTTACAGTCGGCTTAATTAATCAATTTGCTGTTCGTGATGGCTTTTCTATCAGGTTAGCTAAAAAGAATGGTCTAACGTTACCTTACCAATTTGTGAAAGAGCTAGCTGCTGCTGGATGGAAACCGAATACTTTGTGTCGTGCTAATGTAATTTGGGCAGATCCAAAACACAGGCCAGGAGAATTTCGGGATGCTAACTGGGATACTTTGATTGCAGAAGATTTAGTTAATCCTCATTGGTTGCCAATAGAAGTGCAATTTGTTGCTCCTGCTGGTGTAGCTGAAACTTATGATATTGAAGTGGAGGGAGACCACGAATTTATTGCTGATGGCTTGCTGGTGCATAACAGTGCCGGAATGAGACAAGGGAATAGTAGCGATCGCCTCTTTGCTGTAGCGAAGGATAATCTCTGGCGACAGGATGAAGATGGCAACTGGGGTATCGACCCAAAAAGAGATGCTTTGAGAATGGCAAATCACACCCATGTTTTCCACCACAAACCAACATTAGAAGAATGTGTTGAGGCAGTGAGAAAACAATTTTATTCTGGTGAAGGTGCTATTCAGTGGGCAGGTGAAGCAGTTGCTCGTGCTAATCGCGATCTACTTTCAACGCCAGAAATAAAGAGTGATTTCTTGAAAGCTTATGGAGAAGATAATGCCAAAAAATGGTTTCAAGAACACTATCCAAATATTAGTAATGATGAACTCGAACATCGGTTAGCTCGTCTCGGATTAAATCCGTGTGGTAGTTAGTTTTGCCTCACGTTAAACACTGGGGAAAATCAAGGAAGGCTAACCAGAAAAAGTATTTTTTTTGTATGCTAATCTTGAGCTAACTTAATTATTTAAAAGTAATAAGTAGTGCAACGCATAGAGATTGAAACTTTTTATTTAACAAGGACAAATAAGAAGAATATAATATCTCCAAGAGTCTCCAGAATCTGCAAATTTTAGATTAAAAGATATGCTGAACTGAACTGGAATTGACCAGTTGTATCCTATAAATAGGTATGAGGGAAACCTCCAGAACTAGAGGATAAAAAGCCTTTAGGATAACAAGATTGGAAATTATTGGTTCTAACTTCCACTGTAATTTGTCAGAGATTCATCTGAATCAAATTGACCCAAATAATCATAAAGAACAGGAAGAAGCTTTTACTGCTGGGTCCCTTTCTGTGGCAACTTTACTTAATCATAAATTCCTCGAACCTCGCTATAATTCTAGTCGAGAATTAGACCCTATTGTTGGGGTGTCTTTTACTGGTTTATTTGACTTTTTTGTAAAAGCTTTTGGCATTGAATGGTTGCAATGGTGGCAAGCAGGCCGTCCAACAACTGCTCAAGGTTTAGAGTTTAAACAACAGGAGGCAGAATATTTAATCCGTTGGCGGGAAATAGTCCATCGGGTAGTGTGGGATTATTGCGATCGCCACAACCTGAAACGTCCGAACCGTTGTACAACTATTCAGCCTAGCGGGACAAAATCTCTGTTAACAAATGCTGCTCCCGGTTGGCATCCTCCTTTTGGTTTGCGGTGGGTGCGACGGATTACTTTTGCCAAAAATGACCCCGTAGCATTAGCTTGTCTTGACTATGGTTATTCTGTAATTCCGGGGCAGTCAAGCAAAGATGAAAATGGTAACTTGTTGAACGATCCTTTTGACGAACGCGCTCAAGAATGGTTAGTAGAAATTCCAGTACAGGTATCTTGGATAGACTTGCCTGGAATTGAAGAGATTGCCATTGAGAAGTTCAGCGCTACTGCGATGTTTGATTTTTACATGGTAGTACAGAAATATTGGACGACTCACAACAGCAGTAGTACCATTTTGTTAACGGAAGCAGAAATTGAACCTTTGGGAACACGCATTTATGAAGCTATTCGTGATGACGAGGGTTATATTTCCTCAGCATTGTTAGCGCGGTTTGATGCACCGTTCCCTCGGTTGCCATTTGAACGTATTTCTCAGGAGGAATATGAAAAATTGCAACGGGAGATGCTGCAACGGCGTAAGTCCGATAATTTTTCCGAGTTAATGAATGGTTATGTGTTAGCGAGTGAGTTACCAGAAATGGGACCGCAAGATCCCGCTTGTTCTGGGATAGTTTGTGAGTTGAAGGGTTCGGAACCGCAAGTTAATTAGAGCTGTGTGAAAAACAATGTAGTAGCGCGTCTAGCTCTAAAATGTAAGTAAAAAAAACTTTTTAAAGCGGGAAAAAGGGGAGAAATATTCTCCCCTTTTGTTGTATTGAATAGTTAAGTAATACACATCTGGTGATAATAAAAAATACAATCAATTATCGCACATACAGCGCTTTTCAGTTGAGTAGATCACTAAACTCATTGTTAGGAGTCAGGAGTCAGGAGTTAGGAATTAGGAGTTAGTATCACTGTGGTTTATTCATATGAAAAGTGCTGCAAATAATCAATTCTTTCCCTCTACTCTGTAGGGACGTTCCATAACAAAAATGCGTTATCCTGACGGAATGCTCCGCAAACATGTCGCGCAGCGTTTCGGCTGTCGCCGACATATAAAGCGGAGCTTTGCGTTAGCAAAACTTCCCTACTGCCTACTCCCTCTTTTCCGGAGATGTCTAATATAAAGACAAGAGAGATTATTATGATTTAGTTTGCTAGGATAAAAATATTAACTCTTAACGATAAGACTAATTCACAATTCATATCCAATATTTTATAGTTGCTTAATCTTTGACAAATTGTCTTTTGACAAAACATTTACTAAGATATTAGGGTGTTTTTCTAACTTTTATCAATTTGGGGATTTGTAAAGATGAATGCAATCTTAAAAAAAACTATAGAGTCAACAGAAATTAATCAAAAATTAGAGCAAGTCCAACAGCAAAAAAGATTAGTGGTAATTGACACCAGAGTGGATAATTATCGCCAGTTAGCTGCAGGAGTTACTCCACAAACAAAAGTTGCTTTAATTGACCCTAACTGTGACGGTATAGAACAAATTACCGAACTTTTATCTAACTATCCAACTAATAGTTTGCATATTGTTTGTCATGGCGACCCTGGGATTTTACATCTTGGAAAAACACCCATAAATGAGCAAAATATTGCCAAATATAGTGGATATCTCCAAGAATGGGGCATTGTTGATATATTACTCTATAGTTGTAATATTGCCAGTCAATCAAATAACTTTATCCAACTTTTACATCAACTAACTGGAGCTAATATTGCTGCTTCCAAACATCAGGTGGGGAACTCATTAAAAGGTGGAACTTGGGATTTAGAAACTCGCATTGGTTCAGTTACTTCAGAGATAGCTTTTTTACCACAAGTTATTCAATATTATCCTGGAGTGTTTCACGGTTTACAATTCTATTTCGGTCAAGATGAAACAGGTAAAATCAGAGCCTATCTTGGGAAAGATGACAGTGTGAGTAATGGCTACACCAATATATTTTCTGATGATTATCTCACTTTATCGCCAGTTGGGGTTTGGGATGACCGAGTAGTAGAAGAATCAGATACTGCCTTCGACTATCGCTATACTGATAACGCATCCTATTTTCCAGGCTTTACACCACAGATAGATATGTTCTATGATACTCCTGTAGACGGTAGTCAAGCCGATGATTCTTTCGATCCCGAACGCAATACCTATTTCCAAGTAAACTTTCTAGATGAGTTGAAAGTCTGGGATGGTGAAAGTTTTGTGCCTACAGGTGGAGAGGTAATGACTTGGTATCAAGAAAACTGGTTAGTCAACGATGATGGTGAATGGTATGTAGAATTTGTAAATGAAGTCACTACAGGGGAAGGGGAAGATGCTGTAGAAGGAGAACCATACTATTATGCAGTATATGACGAGCCTGGTAACGACCACTGGCATTACGTCATGGAACTACAGGAAGGTACTTCACCTACAGGTATTGATGACGGACTTTACCTGTTGCCAATCAATGTTGAGACTAATATTCCTGGTAGCATTCCTTCCGATCCTGTTTATATTCTCTACAATCAAAATCTCTCTCCTGCCCCGGATGCAGACCAAGATACTATTCTGGCAGCTCAAAACTATCTGCTGGAAGAGTACGGCATGACTGAACCAGCTCAAGAATTTAAAGCTTTCTTAGACAGCAGTCAAAATGGAGTAGAGTCAGATGCTACAGGAGTTGCAACCTTTAGCCTCAATGCCGAACAAACAGAAATAGAATATACCATTCAATTAAATGGACTAGACTTAGTTGAAAACCCCGCAGAGCGTACTGCCGATAACGCCGTTACCGAAATTCACTTCCACCACCGCGACTATGGCACAGATGGCAGTCATGTTTTGAACGTCTTTGGGGAACCATCCCAAGATGACGGCGATATTGTTATCGACTACGAAAATGAAACAATTACAGGTAAATGGGATTGGTCTGATGCTGCTGCCAATGTTGCTCGCCATTCTGAACCCAAGTCAGATGGAGTTTATGGTGACTGGAGATCGCCTGAATTAGAGATTGAAGTTGTTGAAGCTTATGCTGATGGAACTTTAGGTATCAAACTGCAAGATGAGGAAACTCAAGATGAACTCAACATTTTTGCAGGAACTGAACTGAACTTTGAGAACGGTGCAACAGTTGAAATAACAGAAAATGTTACTATCTCTAAAGCAGAAGGCAGTACAGTTGCAGCAAGTCTACTAGAAGGAAGTGATGTTCCTACTGGGGAAATAGCTATTCTACCTCCTGCTCAAATGCCGGGAACTACTCCGGTGACAACTTCTCTATTTAACCTATTTCATGGCAACCTCTACGTTCAGGTGCATACAAACCAAAATCCTGAACCTGGTGACATTCGGGGTCAAGTATTAGCAGTGAGAACTTTGGAGGATATAGAAGATGGGGTACTTCCTGGCGGTACAGGTAATGAATTATTTGAATTGAATGTTGCTGATGTGGGAGGTTTAGAGATTGAAGAATTAGCTGGTCGCGAAATTTTGACTCTTGAAGGAATGGAAACTTCTATGTCAGACTTGTATCGAGAAGATATGGATCTGATTATAGATGTCAACCAAGATGGTAGTTTCCAAACAACCGAGGATCTAACCCTCAAAGACTTTTTTGCAGAGGAAGCAGGAGCAGTTGGCAAAGGTTATATTGAGTTAGTCGATGAAATTTCTGGTTATGAAATTTTAACCAAGATATCTTCCAGTGAGAACGATCTACTTAAGGGAACTTCAGGAGACGATGTTCAGTATGGTCAAGGTGGTCATGACGAAATCTATGGTCACCGGGGTAACGATAGTATCAAAGGTGGTGATGGTGACGATACTATCAAAGGTGGTTATCACAACGATACTCTCAAGGGTAATAGTGGCAATGATACCTTAATTGGTTGGAAGGGTTTCGATGTTTTGCTTGGTGGTAGTGGAGAAGATAGTCTGAGTGGTGGTCTCCATCGCGATCGCCTCAATGGAGGAGAGGATGACGATATTCTCAGTGGTGGAGCGAGTAAGGATAAATTTATCTTTGCTGCTAATAAAACATTTAGCGAAGCAAATTTAGGAGTGGATGAAATTACTGATTTTGTATCTGGGCAAGATCGAATTATCTTGGATGTGACTGTATTCACTGCTATTGCAACTACTCCAGGAGAAAGTCTAGATAGTAGCGAATTTACTGTGGTGGATAGTGAAGCTGATGTATTTACCGCTGATGCTACGATCGTTTATGACTCTGCTAATAGTACCTTATATTATAATCCTAATGGTATAGAGAATGGTTTGGGAGATGGCGATCGCTTTGCTATTTTCTCTAATGGAGTATCTTTGGAGGCAGATGATTTCCTAGTCAGAGCTTGACGCTATTTGGTTTGATTTTATTAGGAATAGGGATCTGTTTGTAGCAGTTTTCATTTAAGATAGGAACTATGTAGTCTACCAAAGTGAAAACTGCTCCGAGGAAAATATTCAAGATGTAATAAAATTTGATTTAGAATGTATGGAAGAGTAAAATTTGAGTTGAGTTATCTTAATAAATGCTAACTTTTGTGCTACCTTAATTATTAAAATATCCTCTAAAATCAATCATCCAAAAAATTATGTCTGTATCTTTACCCCAAGGTTTTCCTCAACCTACTGAAGTAAACGTCATCGAAGTTAAACAATATCCCCAATACCGTGGCGTCACCTACACCCATACAGGTGATTCCCGGATGGCAACCAGAGTAGCATTCGATCCACTATATCAACATATCAGCACTAATCAAATTGCCATGACAACACCTGTAGAAGCACGTTATGTTGTAGAGGGCGAACAAACAGAAGTATCTTTTCTCTATTCCACCCCAGATATGACTCCCCAAAAAATTGATTCTCAGGTGATGGTGAGAGATACTTTGCCAATGACAGTTGTGAGTATTGGAGTGCAGGGTGCTTATACCTGGGAGAGCTACGAACAAAATTTGCAAAAGCTGCAACATTGGTTGGCGCAGCACCCAGAATATGAAGTGGTGAGTTCGCCGAGACGGTTGTTGTATAATTCGCCGATGACACCGGAAGATTTGAAACGGAGTGAGGTGCAAATTGCTGTTAGGTTGAGGTAGTTGTGATTAAAGCTCGTAGTAAAGCTCTAGCCCTAAGTCATAAATAGAGCTGAGAGCTATACTACAAAAAAAACTTTTTTATCACTGATTATCCGGACATGATATTAGGTTGAATAGTTGTAATTAAAGCTCGTAGTTGGGCTTTAGCCATATCTATGTTCGGGCTAGAACTTTACTACAAACAAACTTTCATAAACGAGAGCAAGATGCTATCATTATCAGTGAATATAGAATCCGAATAATTGCTATAGCCAAGTCATTGCGACTGGAACGGAGTGGAAGGAAGCAATCTCAGGAGTTTCACGAGATTGCTTCCTATCGTCGCAATGACGACTTTTCAACCGGATTCTATATAATTGGATTTTAATAGATATAGGACTTAGGGAGCCACCACGAAAATATTGGCTTGAGATTACTTCGCTGTCGCTCGTAATGACAGAAATCTAAATTCCCAATTCTAAATTCTAAATTCCCACAGGTTCCAACCGAATTAACTGTCCGTTTGCCCGATCGGTGAGAATGTACAACAGTCCATCGGGCCCCTGTCGGACATCCCGCACTCTCTGACCTATAGGAATAGAATGCTGACCGATAACATTACCTGCTTCGTCTAGCTCAATACGACGAACATCTTGAGATACTAACCCACCTGCAAACAAATTGCCACGCCATTGGGGAAAGCGATCGCCGTTATAAAAAGCTAAACCAGAGGGAGCTATGGAAGGAGTCCATACTACTTTGGGATCTATCAGACCAGGGCGAGATTTTTCAGGGGAGATGAGTCCTCCCGAATATTCGCGACTGTGAGTAACTACAGGCCAACCATAGTTTTCTCCCACTTCAATCAAATTCAGTTCGTCACCACCTCTGGAACCATGTTCGGTTGCCCAGATTCGATTTTTTGTCGGGTCTAATGTAATTCCCTGGATATTGCGATGACCATAACTCCAGACAGCAGGTTTGGCATCTGTGGATGTGGCAAAAGGATTATTGGAAGGTATGGAACCATCATCATTTAATCTTATCACCTTGCCGAGATGACTATTGCGGTTTTGAGCTTGTTGCCGAATAAATTCACCATTGTATTCAATAGGTGGGTTGCCACCATCACCAATGCTTGCTACTAGAGTTCCATCAGACAACCAAACAAGACGAGACCCAAAATGTTGTGTACCTGTTTTGGTTTGGGAAACCTCAAAGATTACTTTTAGATCGCGCAGAGTATTATTCTCCAGTCGAGCGCGGGCGATACGAGTTTGGTTTGCGGAGCGATCGCCGTGGGAATAGGTTAAATAGATCCAACGATTTTCTGCAAAGCGCGGGTGAACTGAAACATCTAATAAACCACCTTGACTAACAGCAAAGACTTGAGGAACTCCAGCAATAGGAGTTGGGTCTAAAATTCCATTACGAACAATTCGCAACCGTCCTGGTCTTTCGGTAATTAGCATTGCTCCATCTGGCAACCAGTCAATACCCCAGGGATGTTCGAGGTTTTCTACGACAGTTATTTTTTGGTAGCCTGAAGTAGAGGCGATATTTTCATCATTAGAAACGGATGAATTTACAGTAGATTTGCTTTGAGTCTGTGCAACAGTTGGAGATTCAAGTTTAACTGTTGTCGTACAACTTACAGTTCCTAAGAGAGCGATCGGCACTGTTGTGCGAAATAATATTGTGCTTCCTCTTGTGATGAAGCAATAGAGAACATCAAGTGGTTTTTGTTCTGGTTGAGAAAACAAATTGTGTTGAAACATATAACTTCTAATTTCATTATTATTTCCTTCTAAATTCTGAATTCTAAATTACTCCCCACTAATATGAATTACTAATTCTCGGCAATGACTACGTTGGCGATGTTCCCAAACATAAATTCCTTGCCAAGTACCTAATACTAATCTGCCATTATTAATAGGAATTTGTTCGGAAGTATGAGTTAAAACACTGCGAATATGGGCAGGCATATCATCAGGCCCTTCTGCACTATGAATATAATGATAACCTTCTGGAACTAATTTAGAAATAAAGTTTTCTAAGTCAACTAATACATCTGGATCTGCATTTTCTTGAATTATTAAGCTGGCGGAAGTATGGCGTAAAAATAAATTACATAAACCTGTTTTTACCCCTGACTTAGCTACAGCTTCTTGCACTTTAGAAGTAATTCTGGATAAAGATTTACTAGAAGTATTAATTTGGAGTAATTGTTGATAGTGAGTCATTTCAGTTATCAGTTATCAGTTATCAATTAGCCTCCTGTGGAGGATCTGCCTGTTGCACAGAAAGGAGCTGCGCTAAGGCTTTTCATGTCGCGCGTCTATAGATAAACTCTGTAGGGGCGGGTTTCACAGTTAAGTTAACGAGTCTTCACATGGAGTCAAATAAACCCACACCCAATTATACCATTTCTCAAAAACTTTTCTACGCTTCCGTCAAGCAGGGGAGTAGGCGAGTAGGGACGTTTTGCTGCGCAACATTAAACGCATTTTGTTATACAACGTCCGTGTCCGTACGGGAGAAGGAAAAATAAGAACAATTCATATTAACATAGCTAAAATTAGTAAAAAAGTTATTTAGCTAGTGCTAATTACTTAATAGTTGAAGTTTGACCCAAGTATAGCATTAATGCATGGGAATTGGTATTAAACAGCGCTGCTGTCCTACTTAAGCACTCTGGCCATCTTAATCTTGACTTGTGTATTCACTCTCTAAATTATTTAACATTAAATGGTGAATCACAGGAATTTCAATTCCTTCTTCCTGGAAAGCTTGTTTAATCATTGTACCAAGAATTCTTTTCATATCAATGTGTCTTCCTGGTTTAACTTCTGTAGTTATATGAACTAACATTTGATAGTCATAAAATTCTTCTATTCCATCTACTACTGTGCCTTTCATTATTTCTTCTGGATACTTTTCTAGGAGATTTTTTCCTACTATATCTATAATTTCATATATTTGATTAATATCACTTTGATAAGGAATTTTTAGAGTAACAACTGAATTACTATGGTGTGAGTGATTAACTACATCTTTAACATCACGATTATGGATAATGTGATGTTTATCTTCATAATTAATTCGAGTTGTTCTTAATTCTATTCCTGTTACAAAGCCATAAACACCATTTATTTCTACAAAGTCTCCTACTAAGTAATAATTTTCAAACAAAATAAAGAAACCTGCAACTATATCTTCAATTAGACTTTTAGCACCCATTCCCACTGTTAAACCAAGAATACCTACTCCTGCTAAAATTGGAGTCGGATCAATCTTGACAATATAAAGAATAGCAACACCTGCACCAAAGTAAATAAAGTATTTAATAAAGCTTTTAAATAAAGGTAGAAATGTCTGGCGTCTTTGTTGGGATAAATTACTTGAATCATTATTATCAAGTAGTAATTTTTCTAGTACAAGTTTAGCAATTTCTTCAACAACACGAGTAATAAAGATAATTCCTATTATTTGAACTAATAGGGGTCCATAAGTAGCTAATCTGGCAATAAAATCAAGTTGCTGAATTACTAAAGTAGCTGTAACAATATAGATTGCATATTCAATACATCGCTTTGCGAGAGGAATTAAATGACTGAAATTATCATAAATACGCAAGATAAAAATATTATTTTGCTCTGAATATTTATTGCTTAGAGCATCAATAGTATCAATTACGGCTGTACTTGCTTTAACAAATAATAATCCGGCGATTATAATCATATAAATTCGCAAACCTATGTACAAATATTGGATTATTACTGTTGGTAATTGGAGAAATTGGGCGGATATAGTAATAGAAAGTAGCCAGATAATCTTATTCAGGTTTTCTTTTAAAAACTTAAATAAATTTTCAATAGTTTCATCATTAGCAGTAAGTTTTTCAAAATTTTTTGCTCGCTCATTTAACCAATTTAGGAGTTTGTCTATGTATGGGATAATCCAGCTAGTTAATATTAATAAGCTCAGACTTTTGATCGCTCCAATTCCTATTTCTATCCAATAATCTGGGGAAATATTTTGAATCAGGGACTGTTTGTATTCTATTAAGTCTTTTCCTTGATAGATAAGCCATCCATTAAATGCTGCCACTACTAAACATAATAGTAAGAAACTTATAGTTATTAATATCTGCAAATTTTGGTAGATAAGTTGAACATTTTTTTCTTTTGCTTTAATTGAGTCAACTTTAAGTAACTGTTTATATATCCTAGTAACAAAAAATCTGATTGCCACAAAGATACTTATGATGAATCCGATTTCAGCTCCAGTTACAATGAAGTTATTCATACTTATGTTCATGTTCATTTAATATTTCAGAATATATTGCAATTGAAGGATTATTATTTAATTGTATAGTTAATAGTGATTAAATAGGTAGGTGCAAATAAACTTAACTATGTAACATAATGTAAATTATTCAAAGTCCTTGAAATTGATTTCCTCTGCTAGATTAGAGTTCTTTCTGAATATAGTAAAATTTAATTATATTTGGTTACTTATTGTAAATAATGTACAACAGCTTGAGCGATCGCTTCACTACTATTTTTATCTAATTTTTCAGATTTACGGGGTGCTTGTAGGGGTTGTATAATAAATTCCCAATCACTATCAAAAAATTCTGTTGGAGGCAATATTTGATGATAACTATAATCTTGAATTCCTGCTAAGAATAATTTGGATTCGGCATGGCACAACAGATACATCTAAAAGCAAAGTTTCAGCAAAGGTACTATATCCTGGTTTAGAAAGAATCTTGCCCAATATTGCTATTAAATCTATAGGGGAAATATTTGGAAAATTTACATTTATTTTTTCTGATTATTTCCTGACATTGATTAGATTAGGAAGTTCAGAAATATTACTATCAAATGTCAGAAATTGCGAGTCAGGAAAACGAGAAATATTTTAATCAGAAATTTTGGCTAAACCCAAAGCAGCAAAAGTTAGCAAAACTATTTTTGGCGTTAGTGATTTGGGCTATGATTTTTATCAGTGTAGAAACCGGGGAAAGTATTATACCAATTCCCATGCATTAGTGCTATACTTGAGCAATACTTCAGTTATTAACTAATCACCACAAGCAGAATCACTTTTTTGCTTATTTTAGCTAATTTAATGTTAATTATTATTATGTTTGCTTCTCTGTACGAACGTTGGATAACAAAAATGCGTTTAATGTTGCGCAGCAAAACGTCCCTACCCACTCCCCTACTCCACTGCTAAACAAAATGTAGAAAAGTTTTTGAGAAATGGTATTAGATACCCATACTTTACTGACATCTGTTTCCAACAAACCCGGTTTCTCATAAGGCGCTCCTTAGATTTCATAGCTTGATTCACCAACACCCTATTTTTTATTTGTCTGTCTGAATGCCAAACTTAGCTTTAATTTCCTCTGGTTGATAAGGTGGAGTTCCGACAGTTAAACCAACATCTAATTTACTGGGAATATCCTATTATTTTTAGATTATTTCAACGTAGAGGTTTTAAAAATATTGGGATAGGTTGATCGTTACTCAGTGTTACATGATTAACCACAGGAAGTTCAATATTTGCTTCCTCAAAAGCTTCTCTTGAAATAGAAGGCTTTAAACCTTAATTATTCGGTAATTGGATAGTTACAAGTAATTATTTTAAATATTCTACAACTGCTTGAGCGATCGCTTCAGTACCATTTTTATCTAATTTTTCAGATTTACGGGGTGCTTGTAGAGGTTGTCTGAGAAATTCCCAATCACCATCAAAAAATTCTGTTGGAGTTAATATTTGATGATAACTATAATCTTGAATTCCTTCTAATAATAACTTTGATTCGGCAAAACCTTCTCTGACTAATGACACAATAGGTGTCTCTAAACGCAAAGCTTCAGCAAAGGTACTATATCCTGGTTTAGAAACAATCCTGCCACAAATCGGCATCAAATCTACAGGGCGAATATGTGCTAAATTTTTATCTATTTTTTCAGATTCTTTTCTGATATTTATTAGGTTTGGAAGTTCGGGAGTGTTACTATCAAATGTCAGAAATTGCCAGTCAGGAAAACGAGAAAGATTTTGATAAGGAATCTGGTCTAAACCTAAACCACCAAAAGTAAGTAAAATAGTTTTTTCTTTGTCGGCATGAATCTCAAGTTTTGCTTTAATTTCCTCTGGTTGATAATGTGGAGTTCCCCCAGTTAAACCCACATCTAAAATATTAGGAAAAGCTCCCATAGGTTCGTGGAGTGGGAGGCGAAATAAACGGTCACATTGAGCAAAACATTCACCAATCCAATCAGCAATTCCTATAAATTCACCACCCCAAGGACGATAAATAAAATCCCAACCAAAATTACTCAACATCCAACCAGGAATATTGGCAGTTTGAGCAATTTTAGCAGCAATTGGTGGAATATCTGCCAATAATAAATCTACTCGATTTTGTTTAATAAAATTTACTTCTCCAGCAATAATTGACCGTTCTTTGTGTCGAATTTCCTGCAATTTTTCTAGGGTAGTTTGTTTATCCATAGTGATACTATCTGATTGAATTACCCCCACATCAAAAGCACGGGGACGATAAATAAAATCACCAGAAATATAAGATTCTAATAACCAACGAGGAGCAGTTGTCACCATAATTAATAAAACATTTGGACACATTTTTTGCACCAGATTAGCAACTGATGATATACGGACAGCATGACCAAATCCATGATTAGTAATGGCAATATATAAGGTGGGTGGAGACATAGTTTTTTTCTAGTTTAAAGAGTAATACTATCCTGTTAGAATAACATAAGTAGATAGTTTATTTCAGTTAACAGTTATCAGTTAACAGTACATTCTACTTCAGTAGGATAAGCATTCAGCTCTTAGCTGTCAGCTCTTCCTGCGGAATGCTACGCAAACAGCAATTAATATACCCCTCTTAAGAATAGGGTTTAAATGAATATATACTTTTAAGTTAAGAGAAGCAAATTTTATAGTACGATTTAATTATAGCTTAATTAATAAAGCTTTTATTCCACACCAAAAGTAATAGCTGATGGGTTATAGCTGACTGCTAAATGCTTACTCAGTAGCAAGCAAGAAAATATTAATTTTCTTTTTTATCCCCTTTAAAGGGTAGATTTGAGACCTTTTTTTATGATCAAATTATACCTTTATGGCAAAGGTAAAAGGTAAAAGTTTAGTACAGAATATTTTTAGCTTGTGCCAATGTCCTAACTTTAATAGTTGGTATTATAAATTAGCTTTTGCTAGACTATATCCTTAATAATATAATTTAAACAAAGATTTAATACCAATTTCATAAAATTTTGCTATATTCAGTTTGTTAAGCTGTTGTGTATTTAAACGACTTATTATTGTGTGGAGCATTAAAAGAAAAATCCTTATTAATTCTGACTTCTGACTTCTAACTTCTGACTTGCTAATACGCATTTTAAATGCGTATTAGCTTACTGGGTGGTAAGTGTTAGGAGGGATATAATTTCAGTTATCATTTATCAGTACGTTTGGCTGAACTATCCGGATTGAAATAATTAACCAAATATTTTTTTATCCTCTTAAAAGGGGGAGGCTTTAGACCTAAATTTTTGATAAATATATTAATATTTATGCTAGTTTTGCCGACAATTTTATTGTAATTATCTATAGTCTGAATTTACTATAAACTCTATCTAACTCAAGAGCAACAAAATTTTTTTTGGATAACTTAAATACAAAATAGAATGAAATAGAATGGCAGTATGAGTATTATTAAAATTAAACTAATTGAAACTTAAGCCCCTGGATTTCCTGTTACTCTCACTGCTAACGATAGTAAATTTGATTATATTGATGGTTTTTTGCCACCTTTACCATCAGAATTAGAATAATCTTTGAGTAATTGGCAGTTAGCCTATCACCAATTGGATGAAGTTCGTAAAATTGCTACTCGAATTAGCCCAAAACAAACTATTTCTTACTCTAGTTTAGAACAAAGGGAACTGGTAAAAAATTATATTAATCAATGGCTAGATTCTGATGAGCGTCGATGGCGATCTATCCGAGAAGAATTAATTTCTGTGTTTAGTTCATTAGAAAATTCTGGCTCATAAATTCGTGTATTTCTAGATGTGAAAAACCCCAAACTTCGACGACTACCTTGGCAAGAATGAGTTTATTAACATCTCGGTTTCCTCAAGCATAAATTGCTATAAGAGCTAGAGGTAAAAGTGAATTAAAACCTTATCCCAGCTGTTTTCTTTAAAGACGAAATTTTAAGTAACAAAGAATTTGGTTAAAATGTGATTTTTATTCCTACAACTACTAAAGCTTTACGAGAGGTAAAGGCAAATAAAGGTGCAATTTCTTTTGCTACAGCTTCAGACGTTATTCGTCAGTGTAGTGTGAAACCTTTAGCAATTGCCTTTGAATCTGGAGGTAATTTTGTTGTTCCTTATAAAGGTGATTTTGTACCACCAGAAAATTGTTCCGAACAAAATCGTAATAAACCGAATTTAGAAGCATTTGAAAATGGAACATATCCCATCACAAGACGGTTATTTATGATTGTGAAAAAAGATGCTTCTTTTGATGATAAAGCTGGAGAAGCTTATGGAAAATTATTGTTGACAGATGAAGGGCAAAATTTAATTAAAGAAGCAGGATATAGTCCTATTCGTTAAAATTAAAAAGTCAAAAGTCAAAAGTTAGAAGGCGCAAAATTAAATTCCTATATTTGAGAGTTTGAGAATGTCTTAACTGCCCTGACGATTATCTATACCTTATAAATTTAATTGCTAGAAACTTTCATAAAATTTTCCTGCTCCTCTAATTAATTAGTAAATATTCATTTGGAAACTTTCTCTATCTTTAGATATATAGTTGCCCAATTAAGGTATCACAGGAGAAGTATATCAAAATAGTTAAGCAGACTGAAAAAGAACTTGTTCTAAAAGATAAATTAGACCTTCCTTTTATGGCTTTATGTTTTGTTATGCCCTGGATAATACTACTGTTTATTACTTTAATATTTTTATCTTTATCGGAGCCAGTAATATTTAACAATAGTGAACGAAAATTAACCTACAAATCTTTATTGGGTACTAAAACTAAACACTATTCTTTTGCCCAAATCAAAGAATTAATTCTAGACAGTGACAGAGATAGTAATGGAGACCAATGGTATAGCTTCAAGGTAGTATTACCAGCATAAAATCCAAATCATCATCAGTTTTAAATTACTTTAATGAATGATTTAAACATCGAAAAAGTCAGAAAATTAGCTAATATTGTTGCAAATTTTATAGATATTCCTTATCAAGATTTGTCAGATAAACAATTACTTGTGTAAATCTTGCGGAATTTGATATTCAGAAAGTGAGCATATATCTAGAATCAATAATGTTAATTTTTGTAAATAGGATTAACAGTATCTGTAAACCTGCCATATTTGATTGATGAATAATATAGTAGGAGACTTTACTCCGAAAATATCAGGAACGGGCAAGATGCCCATTCCACAAAACTATTAAAATCCCAAGCGCATTTATGCAACGGCAAAAAAATCAACTTTTGTTAACCCATAAGGTGCGGTGCGTTACGGCTCAAAATATTGTCAAACCATCTATTTTTTTACAACTAAACCGCCTAACGCACCCTACAAATTTTGCTACATTTTGCATAAATTTCCATAAACTAACTGATTATTAAGTATTAAGCTAGCACCATCTATCGACAAAAAGAACCCAAACCATTTCTAACCAAAACCATTGACAAAAAAAATCAATTATTCTTAACCCATAAATAGCAGTGTGTTACGGCTCAAAATATTGCCAAACTGTCTATTTTTTTACAACTAAACCGCCTAACGCACCCTACAAATTTTGCTACATTTTGCATAAATTTCCAGAAATTAGCTGATTACTAAGTATTGAGTGAGATATATAGTTGTAACTAGAGTCAGTTATTAGGGTGCCGATACAGAACCAGATAATTTTAAACAGGAAAAATACCATGATGAAAATAGGTGAAATTCTTATCCGCAGACAATTAATTTCCCAAGCTCAATTAGACCAAGCAATAGATATTCAAGCTTCATGTCGTCACCAACTTGGAGAATTATTAATGTTTCAAGGTTGGATTGAACAAGATGACTTAGAAATGGCTTTAAGAGAACAATATTGGCGGAACAATGGTTACTGGTTAATTGACTAACAAGAAAGTTAAAAGTCAAAAGTCAAAAGTCAAAAGTAAGAAAAAAAAGTAAGAATTCAATCAAGTCAAAAGTTAAAAGAATACAGTAGGGACGTTCTGTAAAACATCCCTACTTGGTTTTGAGTTGAGGTCATCAACCTGAAAAGTTCTAAAATCTAAAATATACTTGATTTGCATAATTTTTGAAATTATAGCTGATTAATAAATATAGAACAAAGCTGATTATTCATAAGGCATTCTATGGGATGCCTATTTTTTTCATAAAAAAGAGAGAAATATTAGAAGTTATTTCTGGATTGGCCAAAACTTTGGCAGCAAAAGCTGAAATATTGCGTCAAAAAGCAAATCAATTATTAGGAAACGAAGCATTACACATGGATTTATTAGTAACAGTTCAATCATTCTGTAATAGTGCAATTGAATTGCCAAAAAAAATTACTGAAGTTTCTCCAAAATTACCAAAGAATGAGGCGTTATTATCTGTGGATAATTTGCCAAGACAATTATTAGAAGTTAAGAATAAGCAAAAGTCAAGTTCTGGTCTTTCTCAACAGCATTTACAACAATTAGCTGCTGGTTTAGAAAAGAATATTCAGTTAGCAAAAGCTGGCAAAGATACTCGGCAGGCAAAAATTTTTAGTCTACATACAATGGTGCAAGATTGAGCAGGTTTATTGCAATAATTAGAAAATAAATTGCGAACTGCTAACTTGAATAATTCTGAATAAATTCAAGAATTTCGCAGTTTAAGTGATGAATTAAATGGCTACCAATACAACATAAAAATGTTTCTTTAAATCTAAGGAATAGGGAGTAGTAGTTTGGAAAACAGGGAATAGTGAAAATACTGATTTATTTCCTGTTTTAAAGAATCAAGTTTGCATAAAAAACGATATTTTACCTGAGATATTAATAAGTACCAGGAAGAAAATTATGAATAAGAAACTTGATTCTCTTTCACTTGGATTGTTGATAAAAATAAATATTACTATGGTACAAGGGATGCAAATACCAAAAAATAAGTTCAATAATAGTTTATATAAAGCTGAAAAAACTATTATTCAACAACAAAAAAATTATCAAAAAAATGAACAACCACCTGTTCCAAAAAAAGATGGTACTAGCCGTTAAAATTTATCTAAATATAATATGTAGTAGCGCATCTAGAATAAAATTTTCGGTAAAAAAACCTAACCCCCCAACCCCCTTGCCTTCTAGGGAAGAGGGAGCCGGAGAAGCCCCTTTCTTTGTAGCAGAGGGGTTGGGCGAGAGGTCTTAATTTATGAAACTTACCCACAAAAGAAATATAAATACGCCACTATGAATTGTATAGCGCTACGCGCTAGGGAATAGGGAATAGGGAATAGGGAATAGTAGACTAATAAAGGGTTTTAGGATTTAGAAATGTCCTAACCTTAATGCGTAGCGCTATAACTTTTTTATATTTCATTTACAAAAAATATCTAATCAAATTTTTATTACTTAGTATCACAGCAGGAGAATATCTAATCTATATATCTGAAATATCACTGATAAATACACTGTATTTAAACGGTCAAAAACTTTGATTTTATATCATTTTAACTGGATATTCTTAATGTGAGATTAGGAAAATTTGCTTTGTATTATAACTTCCAGTATTTTTACATATAGCATATTTTTTATTAATCGTATAACATAGAATTAAGTAAAAAAAATAGCATAACTCTACTACAAATATACATTACGTAAGGATACTCAGGGATAATGTTTTTTCTAGGAATTTGCCTCTTAATTTTAGGTGTAATATTAGCAATAGTAGGCGGAATATGGGGCTTAGTTCAAGCTTTTGCTGAAGGCACATTATGGGGTGCTACTTATTTATTAATTCCTTTTGCTTTTGTAATTTTTTATATGGCAAATTGGAGTCAAAGACAAATCAGAAAAAATTTTATCTTGATTATAGTAGGTTTGATTTTGTCTCTTTCAGGAAGTGCAGTATTAGGAAATCACATAAATAATAATTTTGTGGTTGATGCTGCTAATATTCCAGATAGTTCAAATATTAGTAATAACTCGGAAAATACCTCGGAAAAACTAGAAGCGATTGAAGTTATTTCCGATCCATTTCGAGAGGGAATAAATGCAGCAACAAAAGCAGCAGAACTTGCCCAAGTTGCCAATACTCAAGTACAGTGGAATGAAGTAGCAATAACTTGGCATCAAGCTTTAGTTTTAATGAAAGAAGTTCCCGAATCTCATCCTCAATATGAAGCTGCCAAAAATCGGATTGATTTATATCGAAATAATCGGGAAATTGCTAAGAAAAAGGCTGAAAATTAAATAATTTAGAATTTAGAATTCAGAATTTGATCTTAATTCTCTAACTTCTGCAATAATTCTATTAATTTTTAGGTAATAAATATACCATTGAAAAAAGCTAATAGCTCATTGTTAATTACTATATATTAGGAAAAATCAGGAAATGCGTAAGTCTAAATTCATCTTAGTAACAATTGTCTCATTGTTTTTGGTTAATGAAGTTAGCATTAATCCCCATAGTAATGATATAAGCGAATTAATTAATACAAATGCTTCCATTGCTTATGCAAGAAGAAAAGGAGGAGGTAGTAGTAGAAGTAGTTCCACTCGCAGTAGAAGTAGTTCCTCCACCAGCACTCAACCTCGTGACTCAAAACCAAAATCTACAAACAACAATATAGTTCTACCAAAAACTAATAATACTCCCCCCAGCACAAAACCATCCTCTACTTCTAGTGGCACTTCCAACCGCAGTGGTTCACTTACCAAACCAAACAATACTCGCTCCAACACAAAACCATCCTCTACTTCTAGTGGCACTTCCAACCGCAGTGGTTCATTTTCCCAACCAAGCAATACCACTCGCCCCACTACCAATAACATCAACACAGGAGGAAGGACTCGCAGTGGTTCATTTACTCGAACTACAAAGAAATCTTATTCTGTCGAACCTGCCACCGGAAGACGTTATTATACCCGCCCAGGAACTCAAGAACGTTATTATCAGGAAGCAGGTACAGGAAGATTTTATTATGTACAACCAGCAACCCAACGACGTTACTACATGAATGTTAATAACGGACAACGTTATTTTATTGATGGTGGTACTAGGCGATATTATTACGAGGAAGTGGGTACAAGTCGATTTTATTATGTGCATCCAACTACTAGAGTTCGTTACTATTATCGTCCGACTTTCCGCGAACGAGTGGTTTACACCTATTATGCTGGAACCGCAGGAGTGTTGCCTATGTTTTTGCTCATACTTTTGCTCGGAATTATTCTGATATGTATTTTATATGAGTTGGTTCTATTTATCGCTTCTGTGTTTGGTTATCGTCGAGAAGTTTTGGTGGCAGAAGGAGATGGGTATGTAGAAATTATTGAGGAGTCACCAGGATATGTAGAAGTTATTGAAGAGTCACCGGGATATGTAGAAGTTATTGAGAAAAAACTGCCAGTGGTAACTGTACCCGAAGATTTGGTTAATGATATTGTGACTGTGAGTAAGTTACAGGTGGCGATGGTTGCACCAGCAAATAATATTCAATCTAAGTTAGCAAGAATAAGGGAAGAAATTGATATTGACACACCAGAAGGTAGGGTAGAATTTTTGTTGCAGTCGGCGATCGCTCTGCTTCAGACTCAGGAATATTGGACTCATGTTGCTGCAAGTTCGGAAACGGTGAATACTAGACAGGAAGCAGAACGTATTTTTGAGCAGTTTTCTTTTGCCGAGAGGTGTAAATTTGAGGTTAATACTGTTAATGAAAATGTGGAAGTTGACGATCATATTGTTGTAACTTTGTTATTAGGAACAGAGGATGATTATCCTTTATTTGATGAAGTTAATGATGGGGAAAATTTGAAGCAAACTTTGAAAGAGTTAGGCAAAATTACCCCTGATTATTTGTTAGTATTTGAATTACTTTGGAGTCCGACAACAGCAAGCGATCGTCTTACTTATGAACAGTTTATTAGTGAATATAGCGATATGATTCAAATTAGTTAAGATTTGTTGGAGGTAGTTAGATGATTTTAGGTCAAACACTTATAATTAGGCACTTAGTTGCGCTTGAGCATTCAAGGACATATTTGGATAGCTAAAGCGTAACTACAAACAAAGACTCAATACGAATCAAGTTTTTTCTTGATTTATACTGCCCAAAGATTTTGCATTAATGAAAATATCTATTTATCTAACTTTTTTGTGTTTGATAAGAAGTGACAAAAGTAGTTAACCAAGTACCTGGAGCAAAAGCCATATTAATTTTTGCTCCTTCATCTGTGTGTTGCAGGAACAATAAAACACCATCTTTTACCTGTGCTTCATCTGCCTGAATATATTGTTCTTGATTTTCAGCTATATCTTTAGTTACCTTAACATACCAATAGTAACGACCATAATTAATCGGTTCACTATTACTCACTTAATTTTGCTCCTAGTTAACTACACTATACTTGCCGGATTATAAGTCTCTATAATTATTTTGTCAAGTTAAATTTACTATATATTATTATTTATTAGTAAATTCAAGAATATTGTTAAAAATTGCGATAAAAATATCTACTTTTTGCGACCTCTAACAAAATTTACAAAATCAGTATCTTCAATAATTGCCTCATCAAAAAGAGCATTTGTTAAATCGGCATTCTCAAAAGATGTTTTTGATGATTTTTCTAATTCCATAACAACTTGAAAAAACAAAATAACAGCAACTGCAAAAATTACTCCCGAACCAAAAAATAATAACAATCCTTTGATTTGATTTCCTGCCAAAAAATAGATAATACCACTAGAACCAATAACAGCAGCAACCCCAGCTAAAACAGCAGCAATAATCTCACTCTCAGCATTAGTAATAGCAATCGCCACAGCACCAGTCGCAATCAAAGCAGCAACCCCCGCCATTTCACCAGCAATAACACTAGCAAAAGCAGCAGCAAGAGTAACAGCGATCGCCGATCCAGCACAACGGACAATCAAAGTCCTAATTTTGCTCCTACTTTGCCCAATTCTTGCACCTCGAAAATTAGCGCGTATGAGGATCGCATCCTGAAAATTGCAACCTCTCAAGTCAGAACTGCTAAAATTAGCTCCTGTCAAGTCTTGGCCTTGAAAATTGCGATGTCGTAGGTTTTGCTGAGAAAAATCTAAAGGTAATGGTTGATTCATGGTATTTTATTAGGAAGAAATAACTAAGTAGTAGAGTATGCAAAGATTTAGTCAGGACTTACGCAAAATACCAAATTATATACCATTTGTAGGGGCGAATGGCATTCGCCCACTTTACATGATATGGTGGTTCTGGGTAAGTCCTGTTTAGTTATCAATAATTAATTGTAAACCAAAGTTGTATTTGCTAACCTTAAAAGTAATAAAATACTATAGTAATCCACGCTTATGTTGTAAAATTCTATCGTAGGGGTTTGGTCTCCAAACCCAAGCTAAAATGTGATTTAGAGACTTAAATACTATCGTAGGGGTTTGGTCTCCAAACCCAAGCTAAAATGTGATTTAGAGACTTAAATACTACTGAAAATAAGTCAGTAACCAGATAATAAGTAATAAAAAAGTTTATGTTTGTAGTTAGGCTTTAGCCCTAATTCAATATCGGGCTGAGAGCTATACTACGAACTTTTGTTAGATTGATTTTTTACATATTGTTTAATCACAGGTTCAAGAGTAAAAACACACCCTTCCTCACTGACATTTTTTTTTATTAAACTCCGTTTTCTTAAAGATTGTACTGCTGCTAAAAAATCGCCTTCAGATGAAAAGTTTGGTGGTTTACTGGAAATATCGCCTCCTATTTCCTGGTTAGCTAACCACTGCATAACCAATTTTTCCGACTCAGATAAACGCTGATAATGTTCGTGTAATATTGGTTCTAAATCTCCTAAAAATAGATGGGAATAAGATAAAAATTGAGCCACTTTACCATTGAATAAATCTTGGATAGTAGAAGCTATAATATTTAACCATAAAGGATTGCCACTGTAAAGATTAATAAGTTCTAACCATCTATTTTCATCGGTTAAATTTTTCGCTTTTAATAATTCTGTTGCTGACTCTCCTAAACCTTCAAGTTGCAAAGTGTGGCAGTGACAGTTTTCTGTTTCTAAATTGGCTATTTCTGTAGGTTTTTCCCAACTGAGGAGGAGTAAACAACTGTTGTGAGGAGAGCGTGCTATTTCTTTGATGAGTTTGCCGTAACTTTTGTATTCTGGAATGTAAGTACCGACAAATTCTCCGGTGGTTAATGTTTCTTGGAAGTCGTCGAGAATAATTAGGCAACGATGGAAACGCAAGTAATCTAGAATTGATAAATTTTGTTTTATTTGGGGTGGGGAGAAAAACTCGATTAAATTAATTTTGAGAGCGTTGAGGGTGGGAAATTTTCGATGACTTCGCCAGAGGATGCGATCGAAGTTGTCTTGAATTTCTGCAACGAGTTGTCTGGTGAGGGTGGTTTTACCGATACCCGATAGTCCGGTTATTGTAACGATGCGACTATTTTCTGCGAGTATCCATTGTTTGAGGGTGGCGAGTTCGTTGGTGCGGTTGTCGAAGTTATGCGGTTCCGGTGCGTCGGTTAGATCGTGGTGTTTTTCTGGTTGAATGTTGTCGGAGTTAGTGGGAGTGGTAGGCGATCGGTTTTTTGAGGTTTCGTTAGAGTGACAACTTTCTCCGCAAATGTTGATATTACCTTGATGAAAATTACTTTGTACAAAATTATGGGAATTAGAGATATAAAACCGTTCCATTGTAGCGCGGAAATTTTTTTTATGAACTTTTTCCTCTAATTCTTCTGATATCAGTTTCCATAAATCACCTGCCACTCTTTTGACATTAGCTTCAGTACAGCGATACTCATCCGCAATTTCTTTATATTTTTCATTATTCCACGCTCCTCTTAATACCGCCTTTTCGAGATTGTTTAAGTGCGTTCCTGTTTTGGCCAATATTAATCTATCGGCCCAGTTAAGGATTTTGTTAATATCCATTGGAAATTTACATATTTTTTTTGGTAATTTTAATACCTTTTTCACCCTTTTGCAACTTTAAGCGACTCAACTATACTTTTTGTTATCAATGGTGGTTCAGAAAGGATTTATGAAAGTGTTTACTAAATTAGACTTTTTGTTACTTGAAAAATTTTTGAGAACGTTTATCTTAGAAAAGAAGATTATATATGAAGGCAAGTTTTACCCAAGCAAAGGAACAAAGGTAATTGGTCTCTAAATTGTCAAATGATTCAAAAACGTAAAATATTAGCCCAAGATTTAGATTGTTTTTTGTCTGAATATTTGATGGGTGGTTATCGACAAGATCGGTCTTCTCTGACCCATATAGAAATAGAGAGTGGTAAAATAGAAGGTTTTATTAATATTGAAGATTATTTTAGACCATCTGACGGTCAATTTCATTTTACTGTACCTCTTTCTTTACTCTGGGTTTCTCAACTAGCCATTATTTATGCTTGTCTTGACAATCACCTTTCTTCAAAACAAGGAGAATCTTATTTAAACAAATGGAATATTGTTTGCAAAAAACCTATTTTACAAACTCACCAAATTAATATAAAAATACTTTTGATGTCAAAAAGAAAATTCAAAAATAACTTTGTTTATAAAGGAAATTTTGATATATGTAACAAAAGTTTTTATGGTCAAGCTTCATTTATTTTTCCAGTTCTCTAATTAAGTTCAATAGATAGTAATTAAAAACCGATAAAAAATTAATATGTCTGAGTTGTTTAGTGAAAAAGTTGTAGAGCATCTTAGCAGTTGTTTTACAAGGATGAATGTGATTAATCATCTTTTATCAGGCTCTATGGATCGAGAAACATTGAAAAAAATTGCCAAAATACATTATGCAGAAATAAGAAGTTTTACAGACATAAAATTACCGGTTAGAATGTATTTATGTCCTCACAATGCATTGATAGCAAAAAAATATTTTGCGACAATTTACATAGAAGAGCAAGGAAATTTTAACCACCAAGAACACCATGCAAATTTGTTTAAACCTGTATGCTATTCTTTAGGGCTAACTGACAGCGAGCTTGAGATTGAATACCACTCCTACTGCAGACGCTATGAGAAAATGTGGTCTATTGCTCCTTCTACCTCAGCAATGGTTAGAGAACTAGCAATTTCTTTTGCATGGGAAAGTTTTATCGGGTACTTTGGAAAAAAAATTACTTCTGTATTAAAAGACAAATATCAACTAGAAGATGCAAATTTAAAATACTTTAAGATTCACTTTAATGCAGACAACTATCATTCCAAAATCGCTTTAGAAACATTAGATTATTACACTAAAACACCAGAATTATACGACATAGTTTTTGATGCAATTACAGAAACTTTACTCACCGATCTATATCTCAAAGTCATTTAATGATTGATATTTTACAAACTAACTACTATCATCGCTCAAAAACTGCTTCTGTTAAAGTGACAGAGTTCTTTAATAATTACTGCAATCAAAATAATAGTGCAATTATCTTTGTCTCCGGATGGGCTTCTACATACTATACATGGCGGTATGTCATACCAGAATTGTCAGAATTATTTCGAGTATTTTACTTTGAAAGCCGAGAAAAAGCAACAGCTAAAGTTGATAATAATGCATCTTTTTATATGTCTGACATGAAAGATGACTTAGTTTCATTTATAAACTGTAATTTCTCAGATAAACCTTTTGTTTTAATAGGGTCTTCCTTGGGAGCAACGACAATTTTAGAATCATGGCATAGTTTTGAAAATAAACCTGAGAAAATAGTTTTAATTACGCCTAATATAAAAATGCCGTTTCCATCCATATTATCAATAGCATTTTTTATACCAGACTTGATAGTAGAAGTTTTGAGACCTATTATATTTGCTTATGTGAACGCTAGAAAACAAAAACTAGACAAAAAGCAAGTAGCTGGAATGAATGAGGTTATTAATAGAGGGAATTTACCTCGGATTAAATCTTCAATAAAAGACTTGTGGAATTATAATTTTAATTTGAAACTATTAACCACTATAAATACGCCCTGCCTATTAATTACTGCATCAGAAGATAGAGTTCACAGTCATCAAGATTCTCAAATTATTTTAAGCAAATTACCTAATTCAGAATATGTAAATTTAAAAACTTTCTCTACTACTCATAGTCAAACAATAGTTTCGATTTTAAAAGAATGGATAAAATAAATAACAACTTATGAACGAATACTTTTCAAACATAATAGAAGTTATTGAAGCCAATGGTTGGTGGATTGTATTTGTGTTAGTAACACTGGAAAATATTCCAATCTTTGGGTTAGTAGTACCAGGCGTAACTGTTATAATATTGTCTGGATATTTAGCCGGAATAAATAACAGCACTATAACTACATTTTATTTGTTTTTTTCTGGGATTATAGGAGTTGTAACAGGAGATAATATTGCTTTTTTACTAGGTAAATTTGGCAAAAATAAAATCAAAATAATTCAACAAAATATTATTGCAAACAGAAATATAATCGAAATAGCTAACCGAGAAAAGTGGTTTATTTTAATATGGTATCAATTTCCAGTTTACCTCAGAATGCTACTGCCATTAATTATGGGTGCAATCAATTTTAGTATAAAAAAATGGATATTTATAAACATAGTCGGTTCCATCATTTTTGTTAGCACTTTTTTTATTATTGGTATTTTTATTAGCAAAGTTGGAAGAGAATTATCAAGAGGAATGGAGATTAGTAGCTATATCCAAATATTTTTCTTTGGTATTTTTTTATTATGGATTGTGTTAATGACAATCAAAATTAAAAAAGTAATTACAGCAAATAATGATAGAAACAAAAAGTCAAAGTAAATTTTTGAAAATTGACCAGCTTGATATTATTGCTCTAAGTAAGCATCTCAGAAAAACATAAGTGTTCCCTATGAAGATTATTCGTGATCAATCTTGGTTTAGCTTCATACTAACCCGTCGCCAATATTGAATTTATTTCCGATATATGTATCGAATATGGGGTTTTAGTAAGTTGTGTTTATGTGAGTAAATCTCAATTTCAACAAGAGAAAAGTCCTTTACTATTGAATATTCATCAAGAGGGTATTTTACTGTGAATTACGCAAAGCAACCAAGAAACCGGGTTGATTGCCGTGATATTATTGCTCAAACCAAGAAACTTGGTTTATGAACCCGGTTTCTGCGTAAGTCCTGGTATTCTTCAATTATTTAATAGGCAAACTTAAAATTGCTAAAATTTTAGAAATATTTATATCTTCTGCATTTTCAATCACTAACTCCTCATTATCAATGGCAACATTTTGACCAAAAAGTTTGAGAAAGCGCCAGATACGTCCTGTGGTAACAGCACCATAAATACTTTCAGTTGTTATATTTTTTGCTTGGTTAAACCTCTGTGCTGCCACCATTTCTGCAATACATTGACCTAAACCTACATTTGTACTTTCATTTTTAACTTCAACTATTGTGATTACGGGTGCTTCTATTTCTAAAGTGAACTCTGAAGCACTCAAAATGTAGTCACAAAATCCATTTAATCCACTGCTAATATCCACATTAAAATCTCTACCAGAAAAAAAACTAATTTTACCATCAAATATTTCTCTAATTTCTATCAACAAAGGTGCAATAATTAACTCGGAACGAGCTTTTTCAGTATTATTATCAAAAGCAACTTTGAGATTACGTTTCAGAGTCATTTTCAAATATTCACTCGGTTCAACTAACTCGATATTAGGAAATAGATTAACCATATTAATACTAAGTTCAAAAGCAGTTTGAGCTTGATTAATAGTTTTAAAATCACTGTAGGCCATTGTTAGATATTCCTTGAATCCCAAAATAATAATAACTAAAATTTGCTACTAAGATCAATTATTCTATGATATAGTCAGTAGTCAATTCGATTTCATAGAGTGCTAGACTTAGGAATGTGAATCTAAACTTCTTAAACAGTTTTTTATAATAATATAGAGTTTGTGCGTAAGTCCTGTTTATGCTAACCCCGTAGCTAATCCTGTAAACTGACGCATATAGGGAGACCTGTATCCTAACACAATATCAGACTTAGGAACTCCCGCTGCAATTAACTTATTAGCTATTCCTATTTCTGTTCCATCTCGTTGAATCCAAATTTTCCCAGACCTAATCTCAAGGTGAATAACACATCCAAACACCCGTCTTTCTCCACGCCATCCGACATGAAACATCAAATAGCGATCGCGTTCTAAATCAAAAGCAATTTGAGTTTCTATTTCCTCATAGTCATTATCTCCTTCAGAATGTTTTTCGATAATCGACTTAATTAGTTTTCTATATTTTTCTATGTCCATGTTATAATCTCCTTTCTAATAGGATTAAATATAAGTAAATTTAGCTGCATCCGCGTTACTGACATTTTAGCTAAACGGCGAGTAAAAAACTCTTCATAAATATCTTCTGGAATTGCTAAATAAAGAATTCTATTTGGTTCTATTTCTTCTAAAACTACTTTATAATTCCAAGCTTGACCCATTGCTTCGTGAAAATCATTAATCAACGAAAGACCTAAAAAACTTTTAATTTCTACCGCTATTTTTTGTCGATATCTTTCTGCTCCTAATAAGTGATTTTCAGCACCTAAATCTATATATAATACCATTTATCATGCATGAATGCTATATTTTATTGGGTGGAAAAGTGTGGTTCGTGTGGGGAGTGTGGGGAGGAGTAAACATAAGAATAATAAACATTAACTGGACTATTATTAGCAAAAAAGTGATTTTTCATCTGTTAATTATTTAATAACTGAAGTGCGACATAAGTATAGCAATGCTTTTGGGAATTGGTATAATTTATCTCGATCTATTTTAAAATATAGAGGATCATGGGTAATAGTCCATCCTTCTTTTTCTAGGGCTGAACGTACAATGGAATGAAATGTATCTTTTGCTGCCATAGATTTAACAGATGACTCCTTTTAACTTACCAAGCTACAGTATTATATAATTAATTACCGAAACTTAATAGAAATTTTTATATTTAGGATACGGCTATACATTTCCATAAATTATTAATTACTTCTTTCTATTCATTGTCCCCTTTTCTGTTAAATTTTAACAATTTATGAGATAATAAAACTGCCAAAAAATTAACTCAATTTTCCAGTTATAAATTATGTCACAAACTCCTTTTTCTCCAGAAGAAATAGCATCCGAAGGCATCAAACCAGAAGAATATCAAGAAATTCTCAACCGCCTCGATCGCCACCCCAATAAAGCAGAACTAGGAATGTTCGGGGTCATGTGGTCCGAACACTGCTGCTACAAAAACTCCCGCCCTCTCCTCAAACAATTTCCCACCACGGGTAAACGTATCCTTGTTGGACCAGGAGAAAACGCTGGAGTCGTAGACCTCGACAACGGACTGCAACTCGCTTTCAAAATCGAATCCCACAACCACCCATCCGCTGTCGAACCATTCCAAGGTGCTGCCACGGGAGTCGGCGGTATTCTCCGAGACATATTTACAATGGGTGCCCGTCCGATCGCCGTACTTAACTCGCTCCGTTTTGGTTCCCTAGAAGATGCTAAAACTAAACGCATTTTTACCGGAGTAATTTCTGGAATTTCTCATTACGGTAACTGTTTCGGAGTACCTACCGTGGGTGGAGAAATTTATTTTGACCGCGCTTACACGGGCAACCCCCTAGTCAACGTCATGGCATTGGGATTAATGGAAACCCCCGAAATTGTTAAATCTGGTGCATCCGGTATTGGCAACCCAGTCTTATATGTCGGTTCCACCACAGGTAGAGACGGTATGGGTGGAGCAAGTTTTGCCAGCGCCGAACTCAGCGAACAGTCAATAGACGATCGCCCTGCCGTACAAGTGGGCGATCCATTCCTGGAAAAATGTCTAGTTGAAGCTTGTCTAGAAGCATTCAAAACTGGAGCAGTAGTCGCAGCGCAAGATATGGGAGCTGCTGGTATAACCTGTTCCACTTCAGAAATGGCAACAAACGGAGGTGTCGGTATTGAATTTGACCTCGACAAAGTACCAGTCCGAGAAACTGGCATGGTTCCTTATGAATATTTGCTCTCAGAATCTCAGGAACGGATGTTATTTGTTGCCGAAAAAGGTCGCGAACAAGAATTAATTGATATTTTTGAACGTTGGGAACTTCATGCAGTGGTGGCAGGTACTGTCATTGAGGAACCTATTGTGCGAATTTTATTTGAAGGCAAGGTTGCTGCTGAAATACCTGCTACTGCTTTGGCAGATAATACTCCTATTTATCATCGGGAGTTATTGAGCGAACCGCCAGAATATGCCAGAAAAGCTTGGGAGTGGAATGTGGCATCGTTGCCAGCATCTACGGAACGGGGTATTGAAATTCAGGGAAATTTCCAAAGCTGGAATGAGATTTTACTGACTTTATTAGATACTCCAACTATTGCTTCTAAAAATTGGGTGTATCAGCAATACGACTATCAAGTACAGAATAATACTGTGATGTTACCCGGTGGTGCTGATGCTGCTGTCATTCGGTTACGCCCCCAAATTCCCGATGTTAACAACCCCATAGCAAATTCGGGTGTTGCTGCCACAGTTGATTGTAATTCCCGTTTGGTTTATCTCGATCCATACAATGGTGCAAAGGCAGTAGTTGCAGAAGCAGCAAGGAATCTCAGTTGTGTAGGTGCCGAACCTGTGGCGGTTACAGATAATCTCAATTTTGGCAGTCCGGAAAAACCAGTGGGATATTGGCAATTAGCGGAGAGTTGTCGCGGTATTGCTGAAGGTTGTCGGGAGTTGGGAACGCCTGTTACTGGCGGGAATGTGTCTTTGTATAACGAGACTTTAGATGCTGACGGTAATCCCCAGGCAATTTATCCGACTCCAGTTGTGGGAATGGTGGGATTAATTCCCGATCTGACTCGTATTTGTGGGCAAGGTTGGCAAACTGAAGGCGATCTTATCTATTTAATAGGGAATTTAGGAGTTAAATCTTTAGCTGCTTCTGAATATTTGGCAACTGTTCATGGTGTGGTTGCTGGTAAACCAAGCGAAGTAGATTTTGATTTGGAAAAGCGGGTACAGGCAGTTTGTCGTCATGGTATCCGAAAAGGTTGGGTACGTTCTGCTCACGATAGTGGTGAGGGTGGTTTAGCGATCGCTCTGGCAGAGTGTTGTATTAGTGGGAAGTTGGGAGCTGAGATTATTTGGGAATTGTCGGATGTTTCTAATTTCCGATGGGATGAATTTTTGTTTGGCGAGGGTGGTTGCCGAATTTTGGTTTCTGTTGCGCCCGAAAATCAGATAATTTGGGAATCATATCTTCAGGAAAATTTGGCTGATTTTTGGCAGAAAATTGGTTTCGTGGGTAATGCTGAAAGTGGTTTGCAAATTTTAGTGAATGAGGGTGTGTCTTTGATTAATTTAGAGATGGGAGAAATGAGCGATCGCTTTCAAAATGCTATTGAGAGACGTTTGGGTTTTTAGTGTTCGTTTTAGGAGTAGGTTTATTTAACCACCGCGTAGGGGCGGTTTTTGAGGATAACATCGTAATCTTATGTCAAATATTTTGCTAAACCCGCCCCCTATTTTAGCCATGCACAACACGCACAATAGGTAGGGCGGGTTTATTTAATTAATGGGGAAATATCAAGATTTTTGGTTAAACCCGCCCCTACCAACTCACAATTGTCGGGGCGGTTTTTAACTACTATAATTCACCTGTCACTCATGGAGTGGAGTATAGCGACCTCGATATTCTTCATAACTAGCCGTTTTTGTTGCCTTTTCAGTAATTAGACGAGCGCCACCTTGACCGGTAAAGTAGCTCCATGCCCACTGAATCATAACAATCAGTTGGTTATCAAATTCAATCATATAGAAGACATGAATAAATAACCAGGCAAACCAAGCTGGAGGTCCAGAGAAACCAAAAGCTTGATACTGTACGACTGCTTGGTGACGACCAATAACAGCTAAACTACCGTAGTCAATATAGTGGAATGGTTTTAAGGTTTTACCTTGCAACCGCTTTATAATTAGCTTCGCGACATAAACTCCTTCCTGCATTGCTGCTGGAGCAACTCCAGGCACTGGAGAGTCTCCTTGATGGGAGAAGTTAGCTAAGTCTCCAATCACAAAAATATCGGGATAATTAGGTATAGTCAAGTCTTCATTGACAAAAACACGACCTGCACGGTCTAATTCTGCACCTGTGCGATTAGATATTGCTTGAGACATTGCTGATGCTTTGACTCCTGCTCCCCATAATATTGTATGAGCTGGAATATCTTGTGTTGTTTCTCCAGAACAAACAGTGACTATATTGTTTTCGATATTAGTCACCCGTGTTTTGGTCATCACGTTGACGCCCAACTTCTCCAGTTCTACTTTTGCTTTTTCTGACAAAGCAGGTTTGAAGAAAGGTAAAACTCTATCTCCACTTTGAATCAGATAAATTTGAGCGTCGCTGGTATTAACGCAACGGTATTCTTCTTTTAATTTAGTGTGAGCTAATTCTGCTAAAGCACCTGCTAATTCAACACCTGTTGGACCTGCGCCGATAATCGCAAAGGTTAAAAGTGCTTTCCGTTTTTCTGGATCTGCTTCTTTTTCTGCAGCTTCAAAGGAGGCGAATATTCTCCGACGCATTTCTAAAGCGTTTTCTACTGTTTTTAGTCCGGGAGCTTTTTCTGACCAATCATTTCCGAAATAGTTATGGCTAACTCCAGTAGCTATAACTAATGTATCGTAATCTAATTCTTGGTCGCGCAAGATAAGTTTTTTCTGTTCGGGATCGACATCCACGACTTCACCCATAATAACATGGGTATTTTTCTGTTCGGCAACTACACCACGAAGAGGAGAAGCAATATCTCCAGGAGAAAGACTTCCTGTCGCTACCTGATAAAGTAATGGCTGAAATAGATGGAAATTTCTTTTGTCAACCAAGGTTACTTTTACAGGTGCTTTCCCAAGTTGCTTGGCAGCTTCTAGTCCTGCAAATCCACCTCCAACGATGACAACATGATGAGGAGATTGATGTTTTTCTTGGTTTAGACTCATAGTTATTTCCCCCTTATCAACTGAGTAATTGCTATTGCTAATTAGTGGCTTTTTTTCGCCATAAATGGTCGTTATTTGGCGACCTTAATTTGAAAATATCACATTTTTTTGAAGGGTTTTAGTATCAACTGTTACTAATTGTTAACTTAAAATAAAGCTCATATAAGTATTGACATAAACAAAGGTTTTATATATAATTTTGAACACAAAATCAAATTAAATTGATTTAAAATAGAAATAATTTTATCTTAAAAACATCTTGATTGCTAGATCAAAATTTACAAATTTACTGCCAATAAAGGTTTATTTTTTTAATAAATTGCAATTTAAATGTACAATAGCTAGGATCTTGTTGAATTTTCGCTTTCAGGGTAGTCCAGTAGTGGACTGTTTCATCTTACAGCGGTTTAATGATGAATAAACCACAATCATACTGACTCGGTAGGGACGTTGCTTGAGCATTAATGCGTTTCATGTCGCGTAGCGTTAGCGGAGCTTTGCGTCAGCAAAACGTCCCTACCTCATTAGGACCTACGGACGTTGCTTGAGCATTAATGCGTTTTCCGTTCCGGAATGCTCCGCGTGCTGGCCAAGGACATGCTGTTCGCCACCCTCGACCCCACCATGCGGGCCCTGAACCTGCCGTCGGGGCGGCAGGTCATCCTCTCCGACACGGTGGGGTTCATCTCGGACCTGCCCCATGAACTGGTCGCGGCCTTCCGGGCCACTC
>JBCDJM010000015.1:0-49670 GCA_038747755.1 Cyanobacteria bacterium P01_H01_bin.35 | reverse complement strand
TTATAAATAAATGAGGGAGGAGACAGGAGACAGGAGACAGGAGACAGGAGGGAAGAGAGGAGAAGAAAGTATAAAAAGAAGAAAGTTTTTTTATCACTAATTATCCGGACATGATATTACATCAGTTATTAGTATCTGCTCAGTTTAAAATACATAGTTCAACTAAATTTCGTTTAGGAGTTATTTGGGGAATAATGGTTTTAACTACTTACCCACTATAATCTCCCGGTACTGAAAAAGCTGATAACTGATAACTGATAACTGATAACTGATAACTGATTAAACGCGAGTTGCTCTATTAACAGTATTTTGTTCTACTTCTCTAGCTTTTTTGCCACGCCAAAGTAATCTTATTGGTGTACCTGTAAATCCTAAATGTTGACGAAATTGACTTTGGATATAACGTCGATAATTGTCAGGAAAACGTTTAGGATCGTTAACAAATAATGCAATTGTTGGTGGTTTACTTGTTACTTGAGTTCCATAATAAATTTTACCTTGACGGCCTTGACGGCTAGTCGGAGGAGAATTCCAACTAATGGCTTCTTCTAATACTTCATTAATTACAGAAGTCGTAACTCGACGTTGATATTCATTAGCTGCATTATCAATCAAATCTATAATTTTTTCGACTCGTTTTCCAGTTAATGCACTAATAAAAATCATCTCAGCCCACTCAACAAAATATAATCGTGACCTTACTTCTTGTTCATAAGTATAAATCGTGTAAGAATCTTTTTCTACAGCATCCCATTTATTGACCACAAGAACACAAGCTCTACCATCTTCAATAATCCGATTTGCTAATTTTTGGTCTTGTTCTGTTACTCCATCTAAAGCATCAATTACAAACAGCACAACTTCAGCTCGACGAATAGCTTTAAAAGCTCGATTAATCCCAAAAAATTCGGCTCCATATTCGACATTTTTTTTCTTTCTAATTCCGGCAGTATCTATCAAACGATAAGTCTTGCCATTCCTTTCTACTACTGTATCAATAGCATCTCTTGTCGTGCCAGAAATAGGACTAACAATTGCACGTTTTTCCCCAATAAATGCGTTTAATAAACTCGATTTACCCACATTCGGACGACCGACAATTGCTATTTTAATTTCATTAGTTTCAGGAATTTCTGCTACTGGTAAATAGGTAATTAAATCATCCAATAATTCTCCAGTACCATTGCCATGAATACCAGAAATAGGATAAGGTTCTCCTAAACCTAATTCCCAAAACATAGCAGCTTGGGTTAATCCTTCTGTAATAGATTCGCATTTATTTACTGCTAAGAGAGTCGGAACAGTTTGTTGACGGAGCCATTGGGCAATTTCTTCATCTCCTCCAGTAATACCCGTTTGTCCATCTACTACAAAAATTGCCACACTTGCTTCTGCTAGAGCGGCCATAGCTTGTTCGCGGATGAGAGGCAAAAATTCTGTATTATCGTCAAATACTAAACCTCCCGTATCCACAACTTGAAACTCTCGGTCTTGCCAATATGCGTTACGATATGTGCGATCGCGAGTTATTCCTGGTTCATCGTGGACAATGGCATCTTTACTTTCGGCCAAGCGATTGACTATTGTGGACTTTCCCACATTTGGCCTGCCAATAATAGCTACAATAGGTAAGGACATATTTCAATTATCAGTTATCAGTTATCAGTTAGCCTCCTGCGGAGGAACTGCGTTATCAGTTAGCCTCCTGCGGAGGAACTTTGTTAACAGTACCTCATGCAATAGAGATGCTTAAAATACTGAAGTTTATTCTTTATTGAGACATTGGTAATTATAGCGGTTTTCACAAAGGTAGACTACAAAACTTGTTCCTTCTCTCCTAGATAACTAAAGCCTTCTTACTTCTTCCTTTCAACCCAAATCTCTGTACTCTAAAAAACATGAAAACTGCTATAAGACCGCGATCAAGAGCAACACTGCTTATTCAAACTCGCTCAAAGTTTTCATCGCAAACTGTTTTACCTGCTCATCTAAATCATTTTCAGATCGATCGCGCAATATCTGGAGCATCAAATCATTTTCTCGATATTGTTCAATAATTGCTTCTAAGGCAGTTTTGCGGGGGTTATCCTCCCAGTCTTCCTGACGGACAAAAGGATCGGAGCAGGTCCGTTCGCAGAAAAATTCTAACATTCCCGGTTCATCTTTCCAACCCAAAGCTAACTGCTGTATTGCTGAACGTCGTACATAAGAATTCTCATCAGACTCAGCTAATTTTTTCAGCATCACAACCGTCTCAGGATTGTTTTTTTCTACCAAAGCTAATAATTCCACAGCAGTTTGTCGCACATAAAAACTATCATCATTGATAGCGACTTGTTTGAGAATTTCTATTATCTGAGGGTCATTTTGCCAACAAATACCCAACTCTACTACTGCTGTTTGTCGCACGCACATATCCCCATCAGAAATAGCTAAGCGTTTAAACAAGGCTAATGTATCAGGGTCATCTTTCCATTCTAGGGCTAACTGCTGCATTGCTGCTTGTCGTACTTCCAGTTCATCTGCAGACTCAATCCTTTGTTTGATAATAGTAAAAGTATCAGGGTCATTTTTCCAACCCAGAGCTAATTGTTGCATTGCCAACTGTTGTAAATCTGGGCACTCAGCAGATATAGCCAGCTTTTTGATGGCAGATATAGTATCAGGATCATCATGCCAGTCTGTAGCTAACTGTACCACTGCTGATTGTTGTAGCTCGGAACACTTGCCAGACATAACCAATTGTTTAATAATATTTAGAGTATCAGGGTCATCTTTCCAATCTGTAGCTAACTGTTCCATTGTAGTTCGTTGTACATAAGAGCATGGATCGTCAACAGCTTGTTGTTTCAGCAAAGCTAGAATCTTAGGGTCATCTTTGCCATCATTAGCCAACTTACTAATTGCTGCTACTCGTACATCTGAACATTGGTCTGTAGAAGCCATTTGCTGGAGAGTAGCCAGAGTGTCAGGAGCATTTTTGTAAGTGTTGGCTAATAGTTCCATTGCTGCTATGCGTACCTCTGAGAAAATATCAGACACAGCTACTTGTATAATAGTAGCGATCGCCTCAGGCTTATTTTTCCAACCAGTGACTAACATCTCCATTGCTGCAATTTTTACATCGTGCTGTTCGTCGGACAAAGCAGCTTTTTTGACAATTGCAAGCGTATCAGGATCGTCATGCCAACCAGTCGCTAGTTTTTCAACTGCTATTTTCCTAGCGTGCCAAGATTCGTCTGAGACCACAACTTTTTTGAGGATAGCTATAGTATCGGGGTCATCTTTCCAACCTATAGACAATTCCCGTATTGCTGCCACTCGTACATCAGAGTTAGACATAGCCAATTTTTTCAGGAGAGGTAAAACCGTAGGCTCATCTTTCCAACCAACAGTTAACTGTGCTACTGCTATCTCTCCCACTACCCAACAGTCAGGAGATTCAGCCTGTTGTTTGAGAAAAGTTAATACATCGGGGTCATGTTGCCAAAATGCTCCCAATTGTACCACAGCTAACTCTCGCATCTGCCAAGATTCGTCATACTGAACTACTTGTTTCAGAATAGCTACAGTATCTGAGTCATGTTGGCAGTTTTCGATCAAATAACCCAGTGCTGCTTTTCGGACTTGGGAAATTCCATCTGATACAGCCAACCGTTTGATAATAGCCACTGTATCAGAATCTTTTCTCCAATCTTGTGCTAAGTGTTCCACTGCTGCCAGTCGGACTTGAGAACATTGGTCAAATACTGCTAATTGCCTGATAGTTGATAAGGTATCCGAACCATGTCGTGAATTTTCAGCTAGTTGGTGCATTGCTGCTCGTCGTACTTCTGAAGCTTGAGCAGAAACAGCCAAATGTTTAATGATATTTACAGTATCGAGGTCATCTTTTCCTAGTTTAGCTAACTTGGATACTGCCTCCGAAGCCACATAGGGGTTGGGATCAGACATCGCCATTTGTTTAAGCCAGACCAGAGTATCGCGGTCAAATTTTCCATCTTGATTCAAATTTTCTATTATTGCTAAACGCACTCCCCAATGTTTATCTGATTCCCCTCTTTTTCTGAGCCAGGTAATATTCAGGGTATCTTCTTGCCAACCCTCAGCTAAAACTTCCACTGCAGTCTCCCGCAAAGTTTCATCAATATCAGATACTGCTCGTTGTTTGAGGAAAGCTAATGTGTCTGGTTCATTTTGCCAGTTTCGTGCTAATTCTTTGAGGGCTACATACCGCACATTTGAAGACCGATACTGATCTGCTAAAATTAATTGTTTGAGGAAAGCGATCGTATTTGCTTCGTCATGCCAACCTGTGGTTAATTGTCTGAGTATAGCTTCTTGTAACCACCAATATTCATTGTTGGATACTACTAATTGTTTGAGGAAAGGTAGAAGCTTCGGGTCATTTGGCCAACCTTGGACAAGATTTTCTGTTGCTGCTCTCCGCACATCTGGACATTGACCAGATATAGCTAATTGTTTGAGAATGGGTACAGTATCCGGGTGATTTTTCCATTGGATGGCTAGCTTTTCCACTGCTGCTTGTTGTAAGTCTGGGTCTTCATCAAACACTGCTTGGTGTTTCAGGGATAATAAAGCATTTGGATCATTTGTGAGCATTATCATAGTAGCCTCTAGAAAATAATAATTTTTCTACTTTTTTAATGTAAATGGTATAAACTAATAGTACAGTTGTACGGAATATCTATTATAGATTAAATCACTTATATATTGGGTTAGATCCTGATAAATTTAATAAAAAGTATAATTTCTTTTAAGAAAATCTATTAAATATAATCATGCGAGAACTTTATCCACCCATTCAACCATACAAAACAGGCAATCTAAAAGTTTCTGATATTCACACTATTTATTATGAAGAATGTGGCAACCCCCAAGGTAAACCAGTAGTCTTTTTACATGGTGGACCTGGTGGTGGAATTATACCTATTTATCGCCAATATTTTGACCCTCAAAAATGGCGAATTATTCTATTCGATCAACGGGGTTGTGGTCGGAGTAAACCTCATGCTGAACTTAATCAAAATACTACTTGGGATTTAGTTAATGATATTGAAAAACTACGAGTTCATCTCAGTATTGAAAACTGGGTTGTGTTTGGAGGAAGTTGGGGAAGTACCCTAGCATTAGCTTATAGTCAAACCCATCCAGAAAGTTGCATTGGTTTAATATTAAGAGGCATTTTTCTAGTCCGCCCAAAAGAAATTTCTTGGTTTTATCAAGAGGGAGCAAGTAAAATTTTTCCTGATGCTTGGGAGCAATATTTAAAACCTATTCCACTAGCAGAAAGGCATGATTTAGTTAAAGCTTATTATCAAAGATTAACTAATACAGATGAAAAAGTCCGATTAGAAGCTGCTCGTGCTTGGTCAATTTGGGAGGCAAGTACCAGTAAATTAATTCAAGATCCTAACTTGATGCAAAGTTTTGGTCAGAGTCATTTTGCTGTAGCTTTTGCCAGAATAGAATGTCATTATTTCATTAACAAATGCTTCTTTGAAGATGAAGAACAGTTATTAAAAAATGTCGATAAAATCAGGCATATTCCTGGAGTAATTGTCCAGGGAAGATATGATGTTGTTTGTCCGATGGTGTCAGCTTGGGAATTACATCAAGCATGGCCAGAAGCAGAATTTATTGTAGTGCCAGATGCCGGACATTCCATGACTGAATCGGGAATTAAAGATGCTTTAATTAAGGCAACTGATAATATGAAATAATAAATTTTTGCGACAAATACTTGGGCTATTTCAATGAGTCAGGAGTTAGTAGAAATAGCCTAGATCTATTTAGTTAGGGTTTCATATCGAAAGTCTTTTTGTTGAGGTAGGGAATAGGGAGTAGTTAAGAGTTAAGAGAAATAGGAGTTATATCGAAGTTGCTCGACAGAATAACAATAAGTGATTTTTCTGCCATCAGGATTTTTTTTGATTTTATTTCCTTACAAAAGGAATATTCCGTATTTCAAGCCTCCTGGTTTAGCAGGAGGTACTGAATTGCGCAGTTCCTCCGCAGGAGGCTAACTGTTAACGCAGTTCCTCCGAATTCCTAATTGTGCAACGCCTTAGCTTGGGTTTGGAGACCAAACCCCTACGATAAAATCTTACAACTTATTTAGGATTGCTATACTTATTTTAATTTGTAATAGCTTTAATTTCCCAGGATTCATTGGCAGTAATTTCTAATAATTGTTGGTGATAATTTTTTAAAGTCGGACGATGCCCAACGCTAATAAATGTTGTAGATGTTCCTTGCAATTGTTGATATAAAAGTTCCTCACTAGGCACATCTAAAGCACTCGTAGCTTCATCCAGAATTACATAGTTAGGTTTAGTTAATAATAATCTGGCAAAAGCAACCCTTTGTTGTTCTCCCACTGACAAAACTTGACTCCAATTTTCTACTGCATCTAAACCACCAAATCTTTCTGCTAATTCAGGAAGATTTACTCTTTCTAATACTTGCTGTATTTCTACATCAGAAATATCTAGATTAGTTTGTGGATATAAAAGTTGTTTACGGAGAGAACCTAAAACCATATAAGGTTTCTGAGGTAAGAATAATATTTCATTTAATTTAGGTCGATAAATAGCTCCTGTGCCAGAGTTCCATAAACCAGCGATCGCTCTTAAAATTGAACTCTTCCCACTGCCACTAGCTCCCATAATTAATAATCCATTTCCTGATGGTATTTCCACAGAAATATCTTTGACTAAAGTTCTTTTATAATTAGGAGTTTTTAATGTTAAATGTTCTAAAGCCAGACCAGACTTTGCTACTGTATCGATAGTTGATTCACCTTCAGGAACTTCAGTAGATGATTCAATAATGTCAGAAAAAGTAGATAAACGATTAATTCCAGCAGCAAATTCTGTAAGTCGATCCAATTCACTAACAATAAGTGTCAAGGAATTTAAGATAACAGCAAAAGCTGTTCCTGCTTGAGTAGTTACTCCTATTTCTAATTCACCAGAAAGTACACGCTGACCAATAATTATAGATGGTAATGCAAAAGTAATAAACTCATAACTATTTCTGAAAATATTCAAATATAGTTGCCATTGAATTAACCGATTAAAATTATCAAAAACATCAGTAAACAGGTTGTTTGCTTGTTGTAACTCCTGTTTTTCGCCTCCATAAAAAGCTATAGATTCAGCATTTTCTCGAATTCTAATTAAACCAAAACGAAAGTTAGCTTCTCGCTTTAGTTGTTCAAAATTAATCCCTATTAAAACTTTACCAAATACCCCTGTTGTAATTATTGTGCCAGCAACAGCATAAATCACTACAAAAAATACCAATGGTTTAGAAATTGACCATAACAAAGCACTAAAACCAAATAACTGAAATATGGCATTGAGAATAATTACAAGAAAATTTAGAGATTGGTCTGTAAAACTTTTAATATCTTGAGCAATACGTTGGTCTGGATTATCAATTTCTGGATGGTAACTAATTTTATAGAAAGAGCGATCGCCTAAATAATTTTTCATAAAACTATGAGTCATCCACCTGCGCCAAAATATACTAAGTTTTTGTCGGACAAAAGAGTAGGAAGACACAAAAGGTACAGCAATTACAATTGTACCAAAAAATTGTATAATTGACTGCCAGAATCTATCAGAATCTTGAGCAGATAGTGCAGAAATAAATTCTGCTCTTTGATTTGTTATGAATAGACTAAATACAGTAAATGTTCCTAGTAAAACAATTACCAGTAACAATAGACCTCTAGCCCGCCATTTCTGTTCTGAGAACCAATAAAGTTTAGCAATTGACCAAAAATCTTTTAATAAATCTAAGTTAAATCTTTTTTTATTAAGCATATTTTTTCTATTAATTTCCCAGAGGTAATGTAGCAGAATATTAATCAATTGTCAATCAATATACCATTGATAAAATTAGTTAGATATATAAGTTTTTTATTTTAGGGAATAAGCAAGAGAAAAAAAATTAATATTTAGTTAAGAATATTTCTATAATATGGTGTCTAGATAATAGGTGATAAAAAAGTTTTTATTTAAAGAGTGAGTAGGGAGAAATAATGGGTGCATCTCATACTTGCAAAAATACTTTTTTCCTATTCCTGATTCTCTTTTCCCTGTTCCCTATTCCCTAAAGGCGATAGATTTTTTGCTTTCTTCAAAATTGAGATGCACCCAAAATAATTGATTTGATTTTTTATTCTTGAAGATTTCTAATAAGGATATTTTGTCAATCTCTACAACAAAATTCCTGCAATACAAGCAGTCATAAAACAAGCAATAGATCCACCAATCATTGCCCTAACACCCAATTTTGCTAGATCCTGCTGTCGTGATGGTGCAATAGCACTAATACCACCTATTTGTATGGCAATGGAACCAATATGAGAAAACCCACATAAAGCATAAGTAGCAATAATTTGCGATCGCTCGGAAATAACATTTACTGTTTCGCCTTTTTGAGCATTTTCAATCAGTGTCTTTAAATCTAAATAAGCGATAAATTCATTCAGAATAGTTTTCTTTCCCAACAACACCCCCACCTCAGGACAGTCTACCCAAGGTACTCCCATCAACCAAGCAACAGGTGCAAATAATATGGAAAAAATCCACTCCAAGGATAACTGAGGCAACCCCACACCAGAACCTATCCATCCCAATAGTCCATTTACCATTGCAATCAACCCGATAAAAGCAATCAACATTGCTCCCACATTGACTGCTAATTTTACTCCTTCTTTAGCGCCTACTACTGCTGCATCAATAACATTGGCATAAGTTTGCTTGACTTCTACCTTCACCGTTCCCGCAGTCGGAGACTCTTCTGTTTCTGGAAACAAGACTTTTGATATTGCCAATGCTGCGGGTGCTGACATTACGGAGGCAGCAATCAAATGTTCGGCAGGAACTCCAAAAGAAATATAAGCTGCCAATACTCCTCCAGCAACTGTAGCAAAACCACCAGTCATCACTGCGTGTAATTCTGAAAGAGTCATAGTTTCCACATAAGGTTTAATCAGCAACGGTGCTTCTGTTGAACCCACAAAAATATTAGCGGAACAAGCAAGAGATTCTGCACCGGAAGTTTTCATAGTTTTCAACATTATCCATGCAAATGCTTTGACTACTTGTTGCAAAATTCCATAGTGATACAAAATAGTAATTAATGAAGAGAAAAAGATAATTGTTGGTAGTATCTGGAAGGCAAAAAAGTGGTCGAGATAGCTTTCCCCAAAGACAAATTTTGCCCCAGCATCAGAAAATTTGAGTAACTGACTAACTACATCGGCAAGAAATTTAAACACTACTAAACCTGTTTTAGTTTTTAAAATTAGCAGTGCAAATAATAGTTGTAAACCTATTCCCCAGAAAACAGGTTGCCACTGAATTTTGTCTCTTTTAGCAGATAAAAGAGTCGCTAAACCGACAAAAACTATTAATCCTAGTGCTGATATTAATCTTTCCACAATTGCTTATATTTCCTCTAATTGATTCTATTTAAAACCCCGCCCTTAAGGACGAGGTTTTACTAAAGTAATGCTGAAAAAACACTTTAGATTAAATCAGTCTCTAAAATAATAGATATAATCAATTTTTACTTAGACTTTAAGTTTTGAAAAATCGGCATCTCTAAACAATTTAGATATTAGATTATCTTGCACTTTACTGATGCACTAAAATTTGATTTAATTAGCTTTTAGCCCATACGCTATTAGCTGTTAGAGCTAGGGGTTAAAATCCCCGGTTTCTATAAACCTTTTTGGTGCGGGGGGGGTGAAATCCCCTTCTAAACCTTTACTGCTGACCGCTGACCGCTTTTTAATTAGAAAACATTAGCCAGAGGATTAACTCACTACCCACATCAAAGATAAACCTAGTGTAGGATGGCGGAAATAAGTAATCAGTGACAAAATACTCAAAACCTTACCAATCCAAACTTCTGACTTCTGACTTCTGACTTCTGACTTCCGCGTAGTAGTACTAGGGAGAATGTGGTAAATCTTCTATTTGAGCCAGAGTTTCTTGAATACGGGGAGTTGCCAGTAATCTTTTCGCATCTTCAATTAACCGTTCTCCCCACAGATGTTTTTCGAGATAATCAATGTCTGCATAATTGCTATCTAATCGTAGTGCTTCTTCTCCCATAGCCAGACCTTGTTGTTTATCACCTTGAGTATAGAGAGCTACTGCTAGCGCTAGAAGTGGTTCTGCTGCTTTACTATCAATAGAAACAGCTTCACGCCATTGTACGATCGCATCATCTACTTTGCCCATCTCATATTGAACTAAACCAATATTATTAATTGCGGGCCATAGATTTTTTTCTAGCTCATAAGCTTGTTCATATTGTGCGATCGCTCTTTTAAATTTACCATGTTTGTAATAAGCATTACCCAAATCAAATAAAGCTCCGGGGTTCTCAGGTTTAAATTTCAAACCTTTTCTTAATTGTTCGATCGCATTTTTATAATCAGATGTTTGAAAATAAGCTCTACCAAGAACAAATCGAATCTCAGCATTATTTGGGTTTAGTTCTTGAGCTTGTTCTAAGGCAGCAATACCTTCTTCTAATTCTTCAGCTTGAATGTAAAGACTGCCTAATAATGCCCAAGTTCGTTGATTATTTGGGGCTAATTCAGTCGCTAGTTCGGCTCTAGATAAAGCCAACTCAAACTGTTGAAATCTTGCTAATTGTAACGCTTCTTCAGCTAAACTTAAACCTGTTTGTTCTAGTTGAGCTGAGTCTAATTGTAATATATGAGGAACTAATGCCTGTCCCAGTATAGGTTTAATATTACTACCCCACAGACCGAGGGTAATTAATAAACAAACTAATAAATTTTGATTTTGCACAGTCATTTCAGTTATCAGTTATTCAGTTATCAGTTATCAGTTATCAGTACCGACCGCTGTATTAGGAGGCAAGAAAATACTGAAGTTAATTTTTTCCCCTATCCAAGGGAAGGCTATTGACCTTATTTCAAAGTATATATAGTATTATATATTAGCCTATAAATTTCACAATTTGTAGTATGCTTTACTCTACAATTATCTTTCTTATAGTTTTAAGTTGAGAATACGCAAAGAAACCAGGTTTTTAGGTTTCCCTGCGTAATATCATGTGCCCCCTCCGGGGGAGCTACGCTAACAGTTAAATAGTTATTATAATTAAAGCTCGTAGTATAGCTCTCAGCCCTAACTTTAGATAGGGCTGAGAGCTATACTACAAACAAAAAATTTATTATAAGTGATTATCCGAACATTATATAAGTCCTGTTTCTTATAGTTTTAAGCTTAGAATAAATATTGTATATTCAATTAATTAAAATATTGGTAAAATAATTTCAAATTCAGTACCTTTGCCTGGTAAAGAATTTAGTTTCAGTTTTCCACCATGTTTTTCATTAATAATTTGGTAACTAATAGCCAAACCCATACCTGTTCCTTTACCCACAGGTTTAGTTGTAAAAAAGTTCTCAAAAATTTTATCTTGTATCTCTAAAGGAATACCCAAACCATTATCAGCCATCCTAATACTCACCCAATCATACCCTTTACCTACTATAATTTCCGTAGTAATCTGAATTTCTGGTTGCCAATTTGAAGACTCTATTTCTGCTAATTTTTCATTTAGTGCATCAATGCTATTACTAATTAGATTCATAAATACCTGGCTAAGTTGACCAGAATAGCAACTAACCAATGGCAAGTTAGTAGAATAATTTTTAATAACTTTAATACTGTATTTAAGACGATTATTTAAAATTAATAAACTACTATCTATACATTCATGGATATCTGCTGGTTTCTTTTGAGATTCATCCATGTGCGAAAAGTTACGAAGACTATTCACAATCTTCAGTAATTGTTCTGAGCCAAATCTAATACCCTGAGTTGTCTCAGCTAATTCTTCCTGTAAGGAATCATATTCCATTTGTTCCTTAATTTGACTTATAATTGGAGATTTATCTGATATTTCGTCATAAGTAGATAAAAGTTTACTAATTTCTTCTAGATAGGAACAGAGAAATATTAAATTATTCCAAATACAGTTAACCGGATTTCTAATTTCATGGGCAACCTCAGCCACCATTCTGCCCAAGCTAGCCATTTTCTCTGTTTGAATAGCTTTTGCCTGAGTTTGTTTTTGCAGTAGACGACTTGTAAGTTCGTGAATCTTTGACTGAGCTACTAATAATTGATGTACATCTAAAAGTTTGTAAACGTTAGTTTCTACTTCTACAACAATAGGTTCATAAAGTAATTCAGGGCGTCTGTGTAAAGATTTTTGTGCTGCCTCTACTATCAATGTATTACCAGGAAGAATAGAAATCTCTATCTGAGAGAAGCGATACAAAGCTTCTATAGGTCGCTTATAAAACATCTCTATACCATAACGACTTCCCATTCTTTCAAAAAATAATCGTCGGGAAATCATACCGACAAACTTACCTTGCTGATCGATCAAAATTACACCTGGTAGTAAAGGATTAGCCTCAAACACAGGTGCAACATCTTTACCAAAGTAGCTAGATTCAATCAGAAAGTCTTGCAGTGGTAATTCCTGTATAGTTGATTCTAAAGATAGAATTTGATTTTTAACCTCTAAATTAGGCACTGTAAATGAATCTGAATTTGACTCATATAAAGCAAACATATTAAGAAACTTCCTAGTATGCTAGTATCAAGAGATACATATTTTTAAAATATTCCAGATAATTTGCCTTAATCGTAAGAATATATAATGATTAGCTTTCACCTTTTTAGCATAACCCCAAGAGGATAATCAAAAAACATAAAAATTACTTAACTTAATCTATAAACTTATTTGTTTATTTTATAAAAACACAACAGGCTTATTATAGTCGTCATTCCCTATTCCCTATTCCCTGTTCCCTCTTCCCTGTTCCCTAAAACCTAGAATTTTGTACCTCACCAGCATGGGAATTGCTAGATCATACCATTAAGATTAAAAAACTTCGTTATTATTAAGATGAATTCGACATTATCTGCATTACAAGAACTAATAGAAATAGTAGCTAAATTACGTTCTCCAGAGGGGGGTTGCCCGTGGGATTTAGCTCAAACTCCAGAAACTTTAACTCCTTATATTGTTGAAGAAGCTTATGAAGTTGTAGATGCCATAAAAGGTGGGGATAAAGAAGCAATAGTTGATGAGTTAGGAGATTTATTATTACAGGTAGTTTTGCAAGCACAAATAGCTAGTGAAACTAATGATTTTACTTTAGCTGAAGTTGCTGAAAATATTAGCAAAAAAATGATTAGAAGACATCCTCATGTATTTGGAGATTTGAAAGTAAATAGCACTGAAGAAGTTAAACAAAATTGGGAAGAAATTAAGGCGGCAGAAAATGGGGAAACTAATGATTTACTGAGTAAAAAATTAGGCAGATATGCTCGGCAGTTACCTCCACTTTTAGCAGCAATGAAGATTTCTAAAAAAGCTGCTGCTGTTGGTTTTGAATGGGAAAATGTTGATGGAGTTTGGGAGAAGTTTCACGAAGAAGTAGGAGAATTTGAAGAAGCTTTAATGTCAGAAGATAAGGAACACCAACAAGCAGAAATGGGAGATATTTTGTTTGTTTTGGTGCAGTTGGCAAGGTGGTATAATTTAAACCCAGAGCAAGCATTACAAGGAACAAATCATCGGTTTTTAAAACGATTTGCTTTGCTAGAGGAAATGTGTGAGCGACCTATTTCGGAGTATAGTTTGGCGGAGTTTGAACAAATGTGGCAAAAGGCAAAAGCACAATTAGGGAGTAGGGAGTAGGGTAGGGACGTTGCATGCAACGTCCGTACGGGAGTAGGGGAGTAGGGAGAAAGAATTGATAAATTAAGAGTGTGATAATTGATTTTATTTTTTATTATTGGAGATGTCTCAAAAGAGTATTTCCGACCTAAAAAATGGTATTAAAGCAATTCATTCTGACTCCTAACTCCTGACTCCTGACTTGTAATTTAGTTTCGTTCTATCAACTTAACAAACTCACCCATAACCTTGACATATTCTTCCCCCGCCACTTCTAATAAATTATTATGACCAGCACCATCAACCCACAAAGAAAGCTTGGGTTGATTAGCTGTAGCAAAAAGTTGCTGTCCTTGAGAAAAAGGAATTACTAGGTCAGCATTTCCGTGCATTACCAATACCGGGCAATTAACATTTTTAATCTTGTCAATGCTAGGAAATTTGTCAAAGGGATAAATAGGAATGCGCGTCACTACCCGAAAGGCTGTTGTAAATGAACTTTCTATGACCAAACCAGCTACTGGTTGACGGGATGCCAAATCTACTGATGGCCCCCCACCCACTGAACGTCCATAAACAATAATTTGATTTGCAGGTATGCCTAATTTTTGGGTCAAATATTCATAAGCAGCGTTAATATCTTCATAAGCGCCCTCAACTGAAGGTTGTCCTTGACTTGTACCATAACCTTGATAGTCATAAGAAAATACATTAAATCCAATATCTCGCAAATCTCGTAACCGGGGTAAAATTCGCCCCAGGTCTTCAGCATTACCATGACTGTAGAGAATAGTATATTTTGCCTTGGGTAATGGTAAATAAATTCCTGTAATTTGGACTCTATCGCTAGACTCAAGCTTGACAAAATCCTCGTTTTCCTGATAGCTAGATGGACGAGGTAAGAAAATTAACCGATCTGAGAAAAAGAGAGCATACAAACCAACAAGGACATAAATAATAAAGATAGACCTAATTAATCTAAGAATAGAAAATTTTCCTACCAGTAATCCTATAATATTTTTCTTGTCCATAAGAATTGGCTCTTTACCTTATATTATTCTTTACAGAATAATTTTTAATGCAAGTCCAGTCTTGCTTTAACTGACATAAATTGTACTATTTTTAGTGAGGAACTAAATGACACTAGAATTTCCAGACGACCTCAAGTATCTTGAAACCCACGAGTATGTAAGAATGGATGGGGAGATTGCCACTATTGGTATTAGTGCCTTTGCTATTGACCAGTTGGGAGATATTGTATTTCTGGAACTTCCAGAGGAAGGAGACCAAATAGAAAAAGAAGGCTCCTGTGGAAGCATTGAGTCTGTGAAGGCAGTTGAAGACCTGAAAGCTCCTGTTACTGGTACAGTAATAGAGCGTAATGAGGAAATATTGGAAAGTCCAGAGCGGTTATCAGAAGAAGACCCATACATAGAAGGTTGGCTGTTGAAGGTGCGTATTAAAGACCCTGATGAACTAGAGGGAGATGATGTTTTCTCTGCTGACCAATATCGTGAGATGGTAGAGGGAGAATAGTATGGATAATGGATAATTGATAATGGATAATTGATAATTAATTCCTAGAGGTTGAAAGTCTCTCCTTTTAAGGAGAAAAAATAAATTAGATTTCCGCCCTTGATTCAACCCTGTTTACAAATGGATAATTGATAATTTAGAGATAGTTTTCATTATTAATTATTCATTATTAATTATTAATTATCCATCTTCCTAGCATTAACGTATGAATTTTTGTTACAACTATAATGAGACATTAATTCCAAGGAACATTAAAGTGGTAGCAGTACAGCAATCTAATACAAAGTCAAGCGATCAACTACAACTAACTAACCAAGGCCAAAAGTCAACAGACTTTTCCCAACGACATGTTGGCCCTACCTCTGAGAAAATTCAACAAATGTTGGCCGTATTAGCTATTTCCTCCCTGGAGGACCTAATTGACAAAACAGTTCCCCAAAAAATTCGATACCAGCAACCCCTCAATTTGCCCAAGTCTCTAAGTGAAAGTGCAGCCCTTGCCCAAATCAAAGAAATAATCTCTCAAAATCAGGTATTTCGTTCTTTCATTGGTATGGGTTATTACGACTGTATTACCCCACCAGTTATCCTCCGCAATATCCTAGAAAATCCTGGTTGGTATACCGCTTATACTCCCTATCAAGCAGAAATAGCTCAAGGACGGATGGAAGCGTTGCTAAATTTCCAAACTATGGTTACAGACTTAACTGGTTTAGAAATAGCTAACGCTTCCCTACTTGATGAAGCTACAGCAGCAGCAGAAGCGATGAGTATGAGTTACGGTTTATGCAAAACCAAAGCAGAAGCTTTCTTTGTTGACTCTAACTGCCATCCTCAGAATATTGAACTTGTCAAAACTCGCGCTCAACCACTGGGAATAGAAGTTATCGTTGGCGACTTCCGAACCTTCACTTTTGACAAACCAGTTTTTGGCGCACTCCTCCAATATCCTGCTACCGACGGAGCAATATATGACTACCGCGACTTTGTAGCAAAAGTTCACGAGTTAGGAGGTTTAGTAACTGTTGCTGCTGACTTACTCAGTTTAACTTTATTGACACCTCCTGGAGAATTTGGTGCTGATGTTGTGGTAGGTAATACTCAACGTTTTGGCGTGTCTTTGGGATATGGCGGTCCCCATGCTGCTTACTTTGCGACTAAAGAAGCTTATAAACGACAAACTCCAGGACGTATTGTTGGAGTTTCTCAAGATGCTAATGGCAACTCAGCGTTACGGTTAGCGCTGCAAACACGGGAACAACATATTCGCCGGGAGAAGGCAACGAGCAATATTTGTACTGCCCAAGTTCTGCTAGCGGTAATGGCAGGTATGTATGCGGTTTATCACGGCCCGGATGGTTTAAAAGAAATTGCCGAAAATATTCATAATTTGACTTTGAAGTTGGCAGAAGGTTTGAAACAGCTTGGTTATAAAATTGGTGCAGAATCATTTTTTGATACTATTCGGATAACAGTAGGCGCTGACTCGCCTCTGAAAAGTGCAAAAGAAATTATTGATGCTGCTGAAAATCTAGGTATTAATTTCCGAACTTTTGACGAACAAACGGTTGGTATTTCTCTAGATGAAACTACCACTGAGACTGATGTACAAAATATATGGCAAATTTTTGCTGGTGGGGAAAAGTTGCCAGACATCGAAAATGAAAATATTTCCCCAGTTTCTCAAAGTGCTTATGCTCGGACTAGCAGTTATTTAACTCACCCAGTATTTAACAGTTATCATTCTGAAACAGAACTGTTGCGTTACATTCATCGTTTGCAGTCAAAAGATTTGTCCTTGACAACATCAATGATACCTTTGGGTTCCTGTACAATGAAACTCAATGCTACAGCAGAAATGATACCTGTAACTTGGCCGGAATTTGCTAAGATTCATCCTTTTGCTCCCACTTCTCAAACCAAAGGTTATCAAATAATGTTTGAGCAACTAGAGGAATGGTTGGCAGAAATCACAGGTTTTGCAGCAATTTCTCTCCAACCAAATGCAGGTTCCCAAGGAGAATATACAGGTTTATTGGTGATTCGGGAATATCATGCTCACCGTGGGGAAGCACATCGGAATGTTTGTTTGATTCCTGATTCTGCTCACGGTACAAACCCTGCTTCGGCGGTGATGAGTGGATTAAAGGTTGTAGTTGTAAAATGCGATCGTCAAGGAAATATAGACATTGATGATTTACAGAAAAAGGCAGAACAGCATAAAGATAATTTGGCTGCCATGATGATTACTTACCCCTCTACCCACGGTGTATTTGAGGAAGACATTGTTGATATCTGTGAAATTATCCACGGTTTCGGTGGGCAAGTTTATATGGATGGGGCGAATATGAATGCGCAAGTAGGATTATGTCGTCCGGCGGAAATTGGTGCTGATGTTTGTCATTTGAATTTGCACAAGACTTTTTGCATTCCTCACGGTGGCGGTGGTCCAGGAATGGGTCCTATTGGGGTTAAGTCTCATTTGGCACCATTTTTACCAGGTCATTCTGTGATTAATATTGGTGGCGAAAATTCTAGTGGAGCGGTATCTGCTGCACCTTGGGGTAGCGCGAGCATTTTGCCTATTTCTTGGATGTATATTGCTATGATGGGTGCGGATGGTTTGACTGATGCAACTAAGATCGCGATCTTGAATGCTAATTATATTGCGCAACGGTTGGATGATTATTATCCAGTTTTGTACAAAGGTAAGTATGGGTTTATTGCTCACGAGTGCATTCTAGATTTGCGTCCGTTGAAAAAGTCGGCAGGTATTGAGGTAGAAGATATTGCCAAACGTTTGATGGATTATGGTTTTCACGCGCCAACTGTTTCTTGGCCTGTGGCGGGTACAATTATGGTAGAACCGACAGAGAGTGAGTCGAAGGAAGAGTTAGACCGTTTTTGTGATGCGATGATTTCCATTCGTCAGGAAATAGAGGAAATTGAAACTGGTAAAGCAGATAAAGAGGATAATTTATTGAAAAATGCGCCTCACACTGCCGAGAGTTTAATGGTGGATGAGTGGCAGCATGGTTATTCTCGACAACGTGCTGCTTATCCTGCACCTTGGACGCGAGAGCATAAGTTCTGGCCCAGTGTAGGGCGGGTTGATAATGCTTTTGGCGATCGGAACTTTGTCTGTTCTTGTTTGCCCATAGAAGCATACAGTTCATAGTTTGGTAGCACAGGCATCTTGCCTGTTCGTTTTTACAGGCAAATTAGTAGTAGACTGACACAGCTAAATTTTGTGCGTTAGATTTTGGGGCGGGTTTATTTTATTAAATGCTTAAACTCGTTAATTTCAAAAATAAACCCGCCCCTAACTATTGCGAAATTTTAGATGTGTCAGTCTACTATTGTTTTTAATGATGGTATAGACAGAACTCCATCAAAAGCCTATAATTAAAGATATTATGTCTAATCCTCTGTCGAATTTAGACCTTTCTGAACTAAAGCTTAATTCACTCACACTAAAGGCGATCGAGGACTTACTCAATTATACAGAATCACTAATTGATCCTGCCAAAACACCAGAGGCGATCGCTTCTTTGATATGAATTTAAAAAACAAATTTTCCAACTTAAAAATAAAAAAATAAACTAGGATCTAAAATGATTCCCGTAGGTTATAGCGATCTAAAAAAAGCTTTTCATGCTCATAGGAAAGAAGCAAAAAAAATCTCTGGAATCAGCTATTATCTATTACTATTTTATACTGCTGAATGTGGGTTGAAAAGTCTTTATTTAAAGGGAAAAAAATTATCAACAACAGATAAAATTCAAGACCAAGGATTACTATCAAAAGATGGACATAATTTAGGTAGATGGGTAAAAGAACTTAAAATTGCTGCTAAAGAAGTTGGAGCTACACCTAATTTTCATCTAGAGAAGAGTGGTTCTATTTTAGATATAGAAAAAGCACATCAGGTATGGCGATATGGAGTTAAAATAAAACCAGAAGATGAAAAAAAATTAGTTGAGTGGCTAGAAAATATTTGTAATTATATAGAGGAGAATATTAACCGATGATACCTTCAGATATTCGGCTTTATACTTGGGTTGATGTAGAAGATGTTTTGCTACAAATAAAATTTGATGAATTGCCTAAATGGTTAGTTTTTGCTCGATGCTATTGGGATGAATTAAGTATAGGAATTAGTGTGGGAAAAATAGCAGAAGCTAAAGAGTGGCTAGAAGAAGTTTTTGAGCCTAGATTCCGAGCAGGTAAAACTGAAGAAATGACGGACTGTTTTATCATATTAGAAAGTATTAAAGGAGAAGAAAGAAGTCTTCCTATTTGCTTTGAAGAAACAGATGAACAAGCCCCTACTCCTAAATTAATACCTAGTTTATCAAGACCAGGAGTTATTTGGTTTGATCGCCAAGATAAAGATATTCAACCTCCAGAAATATTTCCATCAGATATTCCTCCAGTTGTTGCTTTTCATTCTTTTAAAGGAGGGGTAGGAAGAACAACTCATGCTCTAGCTTTAGCTGAAGCTTTAATTCAAGAAAAAACTACTAAAAAACGAAAGGTACTTGTGGTAGATGGAGACTTAGAAGCACCAGGAATAAGTTGGATGTTAGAGGGAAGATTGCCTAATCCTCCTATTTCTTTTGCTGACTTTTTAGCCTTAGCTCATGGAGACTCAACTCCCACTGCTGAAGAGGCAATTAAATTAGTCAGCGATCGCCTCAAAAATTCTTTAATTGATGGTATTTATTTTTTACCTGCCTTTCGTTCCACAAAAAAATTTACCACCTTAGAAATTAAACCAGAACATCTCATTCAAGGTTCTGAAAATCCCTTTTTACTAACAGAAATTTTAGCAAATTTAGGAAAAGCTTTAGGGGTAGATATGGTGATAATTGACCTTCGTTCAGGACTATCTGAACTTGCTACAAGTTTAATCTTAGATCCGAGAGTTTATCGTGTATTTGTAACGACATTAAGCGAACAATCAGTGGCGGGTACAGAGCAAATTTTAGAAGTAATAGTAGATAGAGATATTTCCACTGTAGAAGAAAATCCATTACCTGGCCTGATTTTTACTAAAGTTCCTGAAAATGAACAGTTGAAACATTTAATAGTACAACCAGAAAAAAGGCTTTTAGAAAAAATTGAAACTTTTCTCGGGAAAGATCGAGAACCTGTGAGAATAATTACACCATTTACAGAAAATTTATTAGTATTACCCCAGAATTGGGAAGATGTCAGAAGTCTTCTTCAACAGTCAGGAATAGTTGAAAAAATGCGTACACTTTTAGAGTGGCTGCCAATAGATAACACTGAACCCATTGAAGAGAAAAATTTAGCATCTAAAAGAAAAAGTCTTAAGGAAAAAGCTGAACAATTAGTATATGCTGAAAGGTCTTCCGAAATCAGTGATTTTTTCGCGACTACTCCTCTAAGAAACTTGGTATCTCGCTATCAAAATAGTCTTCCCATTACTGTAATAGTTGGTGCGAAAGGTTCGGGAAAAACTTATACATTTTTACAAATTGTTCGTCGAGAAAACTGGGAAACTTTTGCTAGAGATGCTGGTGCTACTGAAGTAGATGCTCAAGCTTTAATTGCCCCTATTTTAGAATCAAGAAATCTTGACTCTAACGCTCAGAAATTAGTAACACAGAGGCGAAACAAAACTGTAGATGCTTTAGGTTTTGATCGACCTCAAAATACCGCAAGTATCCGGGATTGGATTTTAGAGAATTGTCAGACTAAACTTCACGAGGGTGAGTGGCGAAAAATCTGGCTAGATATAATGGCTTGGGCAATTGGTTTTCAACGAGAAAATAAGGGTGCAGGTCAGAATTTAACTGAGCATTTGACACAACAAGACCAGCAAGTTGTTTTTGTCATTGATGGTTTAGAAGACTTGTTCCAAAACTTTGCCGATGATGAAAATCAACAAACAGCATTACGCGCTTTGCTTCAGGAGGTTCCTCTATGGTTAGAACAACAACCTGGTCGTCCTTTAGGAATTCTAATTTTTATTCGACGGGATATGGTAGTTGCTGCCATTCACCAAAATGCTGCTCAAATGATGAATCGCTATCAACCTTATGCTCTTAAGTGGAGTCGGGAGGAAGCATTAAGGTTGGTAGCGTGGGTTATTGGCAAGTTTGAAATTATTGAAAGGGTTGAGATCGATAAACTGCAAGATATGGGCGAAGAAGAATTAGCTATCGATAAACTGCAAGATATGGGCGAAGAAAAATTAGCTATCGATAAACTGCAAGATATGGGCGAAGAAGAATTAGCTAGAGAGCTAGTTCTTTTGTGGGGTAAAAAATTAGGTAGCGATCGCTCCAAAGAACCTCGTTCAGCTAAATGGGTATTAGATGCACTTTCTGACTTTAATCTACAAATTCAATCTAGAGATTTAGTACGTCTTTTATCCTTGGCTGCGAGCAATTCGATTAATGATACTAAATTCCAGGATCGTCTTTTAATACCTAGAGGAATTAGAGATGCACTAACAGAATGTAGCATTCAGAAAATTGAGGAAATTTCCCAAGAAAGTACAGTCTTAAAAGATATATTTACTGATTTGAAAAACTTACCTCAAAAAAGCAAAAAAACTCCTTTTACTAGGAGAAATATACAACAATTATCTTCAGAAAAACTGGAAATATTAGAAGACAATGGTGTAATTATTCGAGAAGGAGATAATTATCATATAGCAGAAATATTTCTGTCAGGATTAGATTTTAAGCAAGTGAGCGGTCGTACTAAAATTATGTATCTACAACGACTAGCTCGCTCTCGTGCAGGGCGTGACTAATAATCTTTTCAGGGGCAACTACAGGGAGGTTGCCCCATCCCTTCAGTAAATTTTGTGGATAAACCCGGTTTTTGCCTAAGTCCTAATTAATTCTGATTAACACCTATCTCCAGTAGTTTTTCTAATCTTGCGCTTGACCAGTATTCTGTAGGGTAGGCGATCGCAAAAATAGAGTCAAGTCGAATCAACCATATCACCTGTTTAAAAGTATCATCCTCTTCATCAAATTCATCTGGTGGAACTAAAACCATAATTTCTACAAAATCTTCAGTTACAGTAACGGGGAGACCATAATAAGTTTCCTCTGCTTCAATGCGAACTTTACTACCATTTTCCAATGCTTCTGTAAACCTTTGATAGAGAAGATTAGGCTTTTTTGACTTGTATTTTCTGGTCACAATTATTCTCCATAACTATAACATTGCAGTTTGTATAAAATCTAGTTGAACAGTTGTCATTGCGACGGAAGGAAGCAATCTCAGGGGTGTCACGAGATTGCTATCCGTTCCGGAATGCTCCGCAAACCTTCCACTCCGTTCCAGTCGCAATGACTTAGATATAGGATTTTATATTACGCACGCAAACAAGAAACTGGGTTTATTTCCCTGACTATTTTCAAATCACGAAAATTTATGGATAAACCAGATTTCTGCTTCATTAGCGGATAATGAAAACTATCTTTAATTATCCATCATATAGAATCCGATTGAATAGTCGTCCCTATCGACGATAGGAAGCAATCTCCGTAAACCTATGAGATTGCTATCCGTTCCGGAATGCTCCGCAAACCTTCCACTGTGTTTCAGTCGCAATGACTTGGACATAGTAATTATCAGGATTTTATATTACGCATCCAAACGAGAAACCGAGTTTATTTCCCTGATTATTTTTAAATCACGAAAATTTCTGGATAAACCCGGTTTCTGCACAACTCCTATTTTTTCTTACTTGTGACTTGTGACTTGTGAATTTCTCGATCATTGCGCACTGGCAAAGAAGTCTCCATAATTTCCATCAACAATTCTAGTCGTGAAGGGTGAGACAACATTGGCACCAAGTTAGGCAGAGAGTAATAGTCACCTTTGAAACTAAAAGTTTCCACTGGTACTTGCTTCTGCTTCAATTGACTTTCCACATAATTAGAAGCATAGTTACCCAAACGTACGATAACCACATTTGGCATCACCGCCAAGTCTCGACAATAAGCAGTGTAAGCATCAGCAAAATAGGGAGCATTATTTTCTCCTTCATCTGTCACCAGAATAAACTGTTCGACAACTTGCTTTTTGCGTCGCATCGCCTCCACAGCACAACCGCAACTTGTACCACCACCTGCGCGAATATGTCTGAAACCATGTTCCCAGTCACTCAACTCTGTACCTTTGGCAGTCACAAGGCAAGGCATAGTATCGAAAGCGTAGACAAATAAATCTGCTTCAGTAATGCCAGAAATTAAAGCAGCAATACGTTTACCAACTTCGATCGCCTTGTCCATGGAACCAGACTTATCCACAAGTAAAGCAGTTGGGAGAGCAATTTTACCGCGCTTCTTGACTTGCTCATTAGTCACCTGCTCCAACTTGGCAGCAGTTTCGGCATCAACCTGGGAAGCATCGGCAGCAACTTTAGCTTTATAAGCAGATACGCGATCGCTCTTTTGCGCTTCAGTCAATTTCTGATCTATTAACGCCTTTACCTCTGGGTGTTCCATTGCCCCACGAGCAGTCAGAGACTTCATGTTATTGATAATTTCCTGGGGAGACATAGAATTAATCAACGCTACTAATACAGTAGGTGTTAATTGTTTGACTGCTCCCACAGCAATAGTATAGGGAATATTGTGTTCCACTATTAAAGCTGCTTGCTCTGCTGCTGTTTCTGTTTTTGCCAACTGCTTCAACATGAAAGCTAGACTATCTTCTGGAGGTCTTTCTTTAAATAAGATAGCATCAGCGCGAGAGTTGGGTTTAATGTGCAAAGTCGCATATAAGTGCTTCATTGCCTTGCGGTTACGGATAGCAGCGCGGTCAAAAAATTCTGTATTTTGTTCGCGCTTGCGCAAATAACGAGTCACAGCAGTACGCGCAGAACGTGGCATTTTATTTTGCTGTTGTTTCATAAAATCTACAATGCGCGACACCTGGTAAGGCGGGAAATTTTGTAGCATTATGAAACCTGCATCTCGGTGTTCTGTAAGATTACTTGTTAGCAAGTTTCCCAAGAACACTTCTTTATGGTCGCGTACATCACCGTTATTTTGATACCAAATTGCTAAATGTCCGTAAAAAATAGGGTCTAACTCAACAATTAATTGATGAATTTCTGCTACTTTTTCTAATTGACGGTGAGGAGTTGTCAGCAGACTATTGAGCATTTCTAAACGTAAATCGCGTTCATCATTATTCATCTTTATTTTATTCATTTTAACCACCTCTTTATTCAGTTATCAGTTATCAGTTAACAGTTATCAGTTAATATTTTTAAGGTTAAATGTAAAATTAATCAGACATTTTAGAACCTATAACTGCTAGCCATTAACTGATTTAATTACAAAAAAATTAACTTTGAGGAGACAATTATCGTTGGCAGTTTTGCGGAGTATTAATATTAATATTTATGATGAATACACCGCGCAAGTTCAGAGAGTTTGGCTACCCATAAGCTGTATGTAAACTCTCTAGTTTAGGGCGCGAGATAATTGCTAATTTTTATAGCTTTCAGCATTCAGCATTCAGCGTTCAGCTTGAAAACTTTTGGTAGTCCCGATCGCGTAATAATAAACAATGCTCAGAACACGGGAGCGCCAATACGGGAGCGCCAATACGGGAGCAAGATGCTCCCACTTTTTTTGTAACAAAAATAATTACAATGCACCACCACCAAATTTTTTTACAACGGTTTTAAATCTGGTTTTACCCAATTTTTTCGAGCTTCCCAAGACATCAAGTATTCTCTACTATAATATTCAAAAGGTAAAGCCGAATTTTTGTAAATATTGACTAAATTATTTGCCATTTCTACAAAAGAATTGTTGGCTAAATTAATAGCTACATATTGCCGAACAATTTTTACCCAAAACATTGTAATTGTTTCATTGTAGCCACTATTTTTAGTCGTTTTAATACCCATCGATGCGTTATATTTTTTGATGCGATCGCGAATATTATTTATCGCCTCTGACTCTGAGTAATTAGTCAAATACCAAAGGGCAACAATTAAATGTGCAGCATGATTCCAATTGCCTCTTGATAGAGTACAATTATTAAATTCTCTGACAAGATTTTCTAACTCATTACTGGTGAAACAGATAGTTTTATTGCACATACAAAAATTATTTCAAAGAAACTATTGCTCCCAATTCCTCGAATTTTTGCTTAATCTGTTCAGCTTCTTGAGTATTGACATTAGATTTAATAATTTGCGGTAAATTATCAACAACTTTTTTAGTTTCCTGTAAACTTCCAAAGAGATTTAAACTGCGTATCTCCTTAATAAAAGATATTTTTTGATTGGCAGGAACTTCTTCTAAGACAACATCAAAAATAGTTTTTGGTTCAGGGTCATATTTGTCATTATTGTCTAAATCGTCATTAGGTTTTACTACAATAATTCGATCGGCACTTACTTGAAAACAATCCTCTATTTGTTTCACCAATTCTGTAGCTTCCAACATTGTTATAGATTTTATTTGTTCCAATATTTCATCAGTTTTTATAGACATGATACCTTCTCCAGATAATAAAAATTTTATCTACTGAAAATTTATCCACCAATTACTTAAAATAATTACTTTGCGCAACTCAAAAAAGCTGTCTGTTTATAGGCAGGATTTAAACCCGCTAACTCCAAAGGAGGAGTTGCTTGATTATGAGTCAAGTGCCAAAAATTATTTCAAATAAACTGTTGCTCCCAATTCCTCGAATTTTTGCTTAATTTGTTCGGCTTCTTGAATATTGACATTAGATTTAATAATTTGGGGTAAATTATACAGAGAATCTCTTATTTCCCTTAAACTATTTTTATTCAATCTCCGTATCTCCTTAACTAAATAAATTAAACTGTTAGGGGGAAATTCTTCTAAAACTACATCAAAAATAGTTTTTAGTTCGGGATTATCTGTCTTATCATCATCCACAATGTGAATAGGTTTCACTACAGTAATTGGATCGACACTCAGTTGAAAATAATCTTCTATTTGTCTCACCAATTCTGTAGCTTCCAACGTTGTTATAGATTTTATTTGTTCCAATATTTCATCAGTTTTTATAGACATGATACCTTCTCCAAATAATAAAAATTTTATCTACTGAAAATTTCTCGACCAATTACTTAAAATAATTACTTTGCGCAAGTCGAAAAAGCTGTCTGTTAATAATTAATAATGAATAATGAATAATTAATAATTATTAATTGTTGAAAAGAAGAGGATTGACTAACCATGAAAATTTTTATTTATTATCCCCTATCCAAGGGGAGGCTTTCAACCAAAATTTTTCGGTAAGCTTTTTTTGTTAGGGCGCAAAGTAGATATTTTTATTTTTGTTTACCCTAACTGTTCATCAAACTATTTTGTTGATATTTATAAAATTTTTTTCATACATTTTTCTTTGTTTAAAATCATCTCGCACAAGTCAAGAAAGCTATTTGTATACACACAGGAATTAAACCTGCTTTTTCTTGCTTGTAAGTCAAGCGCCGTTTGGCTAGTATGTAAGCTTTCCCAGTTAGGGCGCGAGATGAAAATTAAATTTTTGAGAATTTATATCTAATTATATAAACTGACATTTTTTGACATTAATATTTGCTCTAATCATTCGTAAATCTGTTTTAATATATGCGTCGTACCTAACTTTATTGTAATAATTAAAATCATTTCGCGCAAGTCAAGAAAGCTGTTTGTTTATACGCAGGACTTGAACCTGCATTAGCTTTCGCTAACTTGAACCTAAATCAAGCGCCTTTACCTTTTGGCTAGTATGTAAGCTTTCTTAGTCAGGGCGCGAAATGAATTTTTTTTATGTTGATAAATTTGATAGATATGTTTTTTAACATTAGGAATTAAAATCACTCCGTGCAAGTCAAGAAAGCTGTTGTTTCATACGCAGGATTTGTTCGCCGAAGGCGTTCCCGGAGGGTACCTGCTACAATTCGCGTTAAAGGCAAATGCTCTACCAAATGATCTAGTATGTAAGCTTTCATTGTTAGGGCGCGGAGTGAATTTTTTAATGCTTTATTTAATGTCTTTCAACTTGAGCATTAAAACTAGAAAGAGTATTTTAAGAGATAGGAATTAAAATCACTCCGCGCAAGTCAAGAAAGCTGTTCTTTCATACGCAGGAATTGAACCTACTACCACTTGCGTTAAAGGCAAATGCTCTACCAAATGAGCTAGTATGTAAGCTTTCATTGTTAGGGCGCGAAGTGAAATTTTCAATGTTTTATTTAATCTATTCAAGCTGTTCAAACTTGAGTATTAAAAGCAAAAAGGGCATCTTAAGTCATAGGATTTTACTAAGTTGAAAAATTCTCTAAAAGCGTAAATTAAATATTTAATTTTCTAGGTTCAGTGATTTGGCTGTTTTGCCTCTTTGTTTACTTTATATTTTTATGCTACACAAATAATACAAAACTGTCAAGAGGGTGAGAAAAATTTTTTTTAAGAATGCAAAAGTCAGAAATATTCATACCTAAAATTCTTTGCTATAAACAATATTAGTACGAACTTTACGGAAACCCACAGACTCATAAAGTCGATTTGCTCCCGACGGGTTCTCAGCGTCAACACCAAGTAACGCCTTATCCATGCCAACATCTCGTAACCGTTGCATTCCAGAAAGTAACATAGCTTTTCCTAACCCACGCTTGCGAAAACCACGCTGAGTCCCTAGGGTATCTATCCAACCTTCTTTGCTTCCCTTGTACTCATTTTTTTCAGGGGAAATAGAACAGTAGCAAAAAGCTGCAAATGTACCATCAGGAGCAATTACAACTGAGGTCAACTCTGGTCTATAGTTAGGGTTACTTACAATATATTCTACCTGTTCAACCGTCACCTCATGGTGATTCCAATGGTCAATAAATGTTTGATTATAGGCTTTCACCCATGCTTCTAGGAACTGTCGCTGCCGTACCTTACCAGAAAACTGTGGAGAGCAGTGAGAGTGCAATGTAAAACCTACAGGTAACTCAGGTTTAGGTAGAGGTTCGACGAGCGATCGCTCCATTTCAAAAAAGTAACGGTTTGGAGTAAAACCACAACTTTCTAATAATGCGATACGTTCAGTTTGATCGGCACGAGTAGCAGAGCGCAAAGTTACAGATGTACCACTCTCAACAGTAACCTCTCTTATTCGCTGTTCGCTCCATTTAATGATTTCTTGTTCTATACCTTGACCTCTGAAAGTTCGATGAACACTGAAAGAGAGATGACTTTCAATTAATTCTTGTAGCTTCCCAACACCAATGAGTTTACCGTCTCCATCTTCCCAAAGGCGAATGTCGCGCTCCTTGTCTAGATTTGGATCGTTAAGCTTTTTTCGCAGCTCGGAAATAGATACCCATTCATCTAAGCGATCAACTCTTTCACAAGCTTGGAAAAGTTGGGCGATCGCCTCGAAATCACTTTCTCCCTGACAGGAGCGACTTATTACCGTTTTCATAAATAATCATTGATGATTGATAACTTAAATTATACCACATCCGATCCATGAAAAGCTAATTTCTTCAAACCGTGTAAACTGGGTACTGATAACTAATAACCGAAATGGCAGGGCGTCCGGCGAGACTTGCACTCGCTTCCTTCGGCGTCACAAACCGACGTTTCGACTACTTCAACCTCAGACACCAAATGGAGACTAGGGGGGTTGAACCCCTACCACAACTTCGCAAGAGTCGTATGCTCCCATTACACCAAATCCCCAAATTTTTGATAAGCAATTTTCTATGCAAAAAAATGTATTAACTTTCAGTCAAATACTTCGCACAAGTCGAAAAAGTAATGAATACAAGTACGGCCGTTCTTATCAGTTTTTAACGTGACAGTGAACGCGCTAATCTTGATCTCAGAGAGACTTAGAAAGCTTCACAATCAGTCGATCGCTCGAATATCGCTACCTTAGGACCGTTAGAAAATGTATGTATACTTTATCAGTTAGGGTGCGAAGTAATTTCAGTTATTAGTTATCAGTTAAACCTTAATTTTTGATTTTTTATTCTTATTAATAATAAGCAATAAGCAAATTGAAACTATAACTCTAAAAGCTGATAGCTGAATGCTAAAAGCTAATAGCTAGTTAAAATAGTTAAAAATCACTTCGTACAAGTCAAAAAAGCTGTTTGTTCATACGCAGGATTTGAACCTGCTACACTTTGTTCTTGAGACAAATGCTCTACCAATGAGCTAGTATGTAAGCTTTTTTTGTTAGGGCACGAAGTGAATTTTAACCACTATTATTATGCTCCGCACAAGTCAATAAAGCGCTGAACACTAACGCTCTATCCATTGAGCTATATCCCCACAAAATATTCAAAGAGGGGATAGTAGGACTCGAACCTACAACCTTTGGTTTAGCAGACCAAAATGTATGTACGCTTTACCAGTTAGGGTGCGGAACATAACGAAGTCAGAAGTCAGAAGTTAGAAGTCAGAAGTTGTTTTTGTCACGGGGATTAGAGCAACGCTCCAAAAATATTTCGCCTTAAAAGGCGGGGTTTTAGACCCTATTTTTTTGATAAGATATTTCTATTAATAAGGAAGCTTTATTTAACCATAAACTGCTTCGGGACGAACAATTAAATCCCCACTTGGACGATGGTCTAAAACATAGGAATTAAAGCGTTCTTTACCCACATCAAAGTATTGAGAGAGACGTTCTTTAATGGCATTTTCTTTCATATTTTCTGTGATGCCTAGTTGATTTTCGGTAACATCATAAGAACGCCCTTCAAATCTAATATGAACCATACCAACACCTCCTAATTTTTTATCTGAAGAAAACAGAATATTTTTGTAGTTTATTTTCTACTTCTTGCTGCTTAATAAAAGACCAAAACAAGAAACCGGGTTTATTACCCTGATTATTCTTTATTATGCTCCGCACAAGTCAACAAAGCTGAACATAAGCGCTCCCTGAGCTACATCGCCAAACAACATGGCGATGGTAGGACTTGAACCTACATTTACTCTCGTAAATCAAAATGTATGTACGCTTTACCAATTAGGGTGCGGAACATTAGCGAAAGTCAAAACTATTAATTGTAAAAGATTTTAATTTTATCAATGTCCTAACACTTTTTTATAGTGCTATTTTTGTGAAAAATTCGATTAATTATTTAGTTTTCAAGGTGCAGATATGGCTTGTTTCTCTAGAGGTTGTTTGCCTCTCCTTTAATTGCCACATTTATATGCTACACAAATAATACACAAAGTGTCAAGGGGGTAGGAAAATTTTTTTTCAGGAGATTGAAAGTTAACTATATCAATAGATACAGGTAAGTTACATTTGGTAAAATGGAGATATTAGTCTAAAAAGTTTCCAGAAAATCTAAAATCTAAATTTACATTCCCATTTCCAGAACATGGTATGAAAAAGTAGTCCAAAATTATTAATTTTAAGAAGAACAAGATGAGTGAAAAATCTGCGGCAGTTGTCATAGGTGTTGGTTCAGAAGCAGGTTTAGGTGCTACACTTGCTAAATATTTTGCCAAAAAAGGTTTGCACGTCTTTGTTGCTAGTCGTAGCGGAGATAAACTACAGTTAATTGTCGAAAAGATCGCACAACAAGGGGGTAGCGCAACTGCTGTTATTACTGATGCAACAGTCGAACAAGATGTCGAACAACTATTTGCAGTCGTGGAAAAAGCAGGTTATCCTCTTGATATTGCCGTCTACAACGCTGGTAATAATATTCCTGCACCCTTATTAGAAACAGACAACGAAACTTTTATAAACCTTTTGCAACACAATTGTTTCGGTGGATTTTTATTTGGCAAACAAGCGATCGCTACTATGAAAAAGCGACAACAAGGAACCGTTATTTTTACCGGAGCGACTGCATCCTTAAGAGGAAAACCACCATTTACAGCATTCGGAGCAGCAAAAGCAGGTTTGAGAGCATTAGCTCAAGGGATGGCGCGAGAATTTGGTCCCGAAGGTATTCATGTTGCTCATGTCATTATTGATGGTGTTATTGATGGAGAAAAGTCTCGCACAAAGTTCCCAAATTTTGTTTCTCAAAAAGGTGAGGAAGGTTTATTACAACTTGATGCTATTGCAGAAACCTATTGGGCAATTCACCAACAACATTCGAGTGCATGGACTCACGAACTCGATCTAAGACCATTTAAAGAGTCTTTTTAAAAAGTACAAAATTAGGTCGAAAATCAAAATTTAAAAGTTAAGATAAATAGTTTGATATAAATAACTTTTTCACCTTAAAAAAAGTATTTTTCCATCTTGTGTAGTATTGGATAATGGCAAGATACCAAAAGTGCTTTCTCCTTTTTTCCCAAATTATTAATTCTGCTAATGCTAAAAAAACTTTACGTCAACAACTTTAAATGTCTGGTTAACTTTGAAATTGAATTCTCAAATATAAACTTACTACTAGGAGCAAATGGTTCGGGAAAAACAACAGTTTTTGAAGTTTTGCATAAACTCCAAAAATTTATATTAGGAGAATTTGAAACTACCGGAAAATATTATCAAGTCTCAGAAATTTTTCATCAGCAAGATTTAACTAGATGGCAAAACTCACCTATTCAGAAATTTGAATTAGAAATTGCCGGGAATGAAGGCACATATTTATATGTTCTAGAAATTGAATATCCATATAATTCTTTTCCCAAAATGCGTTCTGAAAAATTGACCTTTGATAAAAAACTTCTATTTGAGTTTGATATCCAGGAGACTTTCGGAGAAATTCCTTATGCAAGACTATTTAATGATTACTCTAGCACCGAAGGATCTATGCTTACATATTTTGATTTTTCGCGCTCAGGAGTAGGTTTTGTTCCTGAAAAACCAGACCAACAAAAACTTACTTTCTTTAAAAAGTTAATTGCCAATTTTTTTATTGTTCAAATAAATCCTTTTGCTATGACTACAGAAAGTCGTCAAGAGGAAAAACATCCTAATAGAAATATGTCAAATTATGCTGCTTGGTATAGTCATTTATCTCAAGAATTTCTGAATCAAATATTTGAACTTACACTAGAATTGCAAAAAATAATCAAAGGTTTTAATTCTTTCCAAAATCAAAAATCTGGAGAAATCAGAATTCTTTCGGCAATCTTTAATCTTCCTACTAAAACTTCTTATAAACTCAACGAATTATCAGAAGGTCAAAAAACATTAATCGCCCTATACACCTTACTATTTTGCACTCCAGAAACAGATTGTACTTTATGTATTGATGAACCAGAAAATTTCTTAGCTTTACCAGAAGTACAACCTTGGCTAATGAAACTTTTTGACTATTGTCAATCGAATCAAAAACAAGCAATATTAATTTCCCATCACCCATCTTTAATTAACTATTTAGCTAGTAATTCAGGTTATTGGTTTGAAAGACAAGAGAACCAACCTGTGCGGGTACAGAAAATTGTTGAAGAAGATGAAGATGGTTTATCAATTGCTAAACTGATAGAACTTAGATGGATTTATGATGATTGAATAAAAATTATGTTTAAAGAAACCGGGTTTGTTGAAGGTAAATGTTAGTATTGTGGGGATTTAATACAAACCCGGTTTCTATCTTTTGATTTGATATTACTTCTAAATTAATTTTGCTAAAAATGACTAAAGTAACAATTTTGTGTGAGGATATTGACCAACATAGATTTATTCAGCAATATTTAACCATTCGAGGTTTTTCAGACAGAGATATTAGACCATTCCCAAATGCTAAAGGTTTAAAAGTTAAAAATAATAATGCTTCTATTTTAGCCTATTATCCCAAAATTTTAAAAAGTTATAGAAGCAGAAAAAATTCTCAAGATATTGCATTAGTAGTAATGATTGATGCTGACGATAAAACTGTAGATGAAAGAATTCGTTCTCTGAATATAGCTGTGAATAAAGAAGAAGGAGAGCGGAACAAAGATATGCGTTTACCTAATGAAAAAATAGCTATTTTTGTGCCTGCCAGAAATATAGAAACTTGGTTTTCTTATATTAACGGTAATCAAGATTGCAATGAACAATATGACTATAAAGATAAAACTTTACACACCACAGAAAGAATTACATTAGCAGAAGCTTCAGCAACAAAATTAGCATTGGATATTTGTCCTCAAAGACTTGATGAAAATGCTCCATCTTCCCTACATCATGCTTGTAACGAACTGCAACGATTACAATTAGATCAGTGATCAAACCGACTTCCCCCATCCGTTTCTCTCCCCACTCCAGAATTTGAGTTTCTAAATTATTACCTTGAGTTTGAGGATCGACTCGAAACCACAAAATACCTACTTATATCCTCTCCCATTTCGGGAATCATCAGTCCTGCAATAGCTACAAGTTGACTATTTCTATCTTCCCAAGAAGGATTTTCCAATTGCATTAGCACTTCTGCTGGAGATAGCCATTCATCGAATTGATTGGCCAATTCACTATTGTTGAGTAATGTAGCGATAGTGCTCCGCACCGCTGCGCGATCGCCTCTAAATCTATTTCAGCTTTATAAAAACGAGGTATTATTGTTTTAATGCTCATAATTACTCAATTTATTTAATTACTACTTCAAAGAATAATTTATTTATGTGTAGAGAGTACCTTGAAATTAGCTCCTGACTCCTGACTCCTGACTCCTGACTTCTGACTCCTGACTCCTGACTCCTGACTCCTGACTCCTCACCTTTTCACCTTTTCACTAATGGCTGATATGATAGGATAGTTTGCCTATAGGAAAAAGATAAAAAACATCCCATACTTTATGTCTTCTGATGCTTCTGATGACTCCGTTTCAACTACTTCCACCTCAACACAAGAAATAAGTACCAACTTACAAGTCAGGTTCAAAACAGAGGAAGGAAAGTTGTTATTACTATTGCCACTAGAATCTAATAGTGGTGAGATGGAAAGTCCCACAGCCATGACTTGGACAGAAATTTGGCAACAATTAAAGCAACGCCTCAAAGCGGGAGAAAGATTTTGGCAGCCAAATACAGAAGTAGAGCTAGTTGCATTTGACCGCTTATTAGATACTCGTCAACTCCAAGAAATAGCCGAAGCTCTTTTAGAAGTAGAACTAAAATTAGAGAGAGTTAGCACATCACGTCGTCAGACTGCTGTAGCTGCTGCTACAGTAGGCTATTCTGTGGACCAAAAATCTGCCTTAACTACCCTAAGTCAAACTCCTACAGAAAAAGTTCAACCTTTAGCTGAACCTCTTTATCTACAAATGACTGTACGTTCTGGAGTAGAAATTCGGCATCCAGGTACCATAATACTTGTAGGGGACTTGAATCCAGGTGGCTCTGTAATTGCAGATGGGGATATTCTTGTATGGGGTCGTTTACGGGGAGTAGTCCATGCAGGTGCTAAAGGAAATTCTAAGAGTGTGATTATGACTTTGCAAATGGAACCAACTCTCATTAGAATTGCCGAGCAAGTTGCTCGTGGGCCAGAAAAACCACCAGCTCAATTTTATCCTGAAGTAGCTTATGTGGTAGACCAAGGGATTCGTATTAGTAGAATTAAAGATTTTGCTAAGATATACCGTTAATGAAGTCATAAGTTGCTTTTATAATGGTGATTTTGAGCAACCCTCCAAAAACATTTGGCCTTAAAAGGCAAGGTTTTAGACCCGATTATTTTTATAAATTTATCTAGGAATTATATTATGATAAATCTCCAAAAATTATATTTTTAACCTGTGGTAATTAATTCAAAATAAACAGTTAAAATTTAGTCGGGAACAAGGATTATACAAAGTTTGAGAATGTATCTTTTTTGAATTCTTTCCTAACTAACTTGAATTTGGCAAGAACCAAATTTTACTGACAAGATTCCCGTTTGTACTGTAACAAAAATTGACCATATACAATTACTTAATGTCTAATAGCTTATGAGCAGAATTATTGTGATTACTTCTGGTAAAGGTGGAGTGGGAAAAACTACCTGCACAGCCAACTTGGGCATGGCTTTAGCTCAACAAGGTCGCCGAGTCGCAGTAATTGATGCAGATTTCGGTTTGAGAAATTTGGACTTACTTCTGGGTTTGGAAAATAGAATTGTCTATACAGCAGTAGAGGTTTTAGCAGGAGAATGTCGCCTTGAGCAAGCAATAGTTAGGGATAAGCGACAACCCCTTTTATCTCTTCTCCCTGCTGCCCAAAACCGCATGAAAGAGGTAGTTACTCCCCAACAAATGGAGGAATTAGTAAATATGTTGATGCCAAAATATGACTATATTTTGATAGACTCTCCTGCTGGAATTGAACAGGGTTTCCAGAATGCGATCGCGCCAGCCAAAGAAGCTATAATTGTTACAACTCCAGAAATATCTGCTGTCCGTGACGCAGACAGAGTAATTGGACTCCTAGAAGCAAATAATGTCAGGAATATCCATTTAATAGTTAATCGGATTAGACCCCAGATGGTACAAGCTGATGAAATGATGTCTGTGCAAGATGTAGAGGAAATACTTGCCATCCCACTCATGGGAATTATTCCAGATGACGAAAAAGTAATTGTATCTACTAACCGAGGAGAACCTTTAGTATTATCAGAAAATCTTTCTCAGGCAGGTTCAGAATTTAATAATATTGCTCGTCGTTTGGATGGAGAAAAAGTAGAGTTTATAGACTTGAACCCTCCACAGGAAAACTTTTTTACTTGGCTGCGTAAACTATTGTCATCTAAAGTTATTTAATCCTTGAAAATTTCACTTAAACCCACCTAATAAATGAACTATTAAGTTAACAATAAGCTAATGCTAAATGAAATTATAGAAAAACTGTTTTCTAGAAATACTCCTAATAGTCGTGACGAGGTTAAGCGTCGTCTGAAATTGGTTATTGCCCATGACCGTGCCGATCTTAATCCAGAATTAATTGAAGCAATGAGAAAAGAAATTATGGAAGTAGTATCTCGCTATGTTGAAATAGATGATAGTGATTCAGAATTTTTGTTAGAAAATAATCAAAGAGCTACAGCTTTAGTGGCAAATTTACCTATTAGACGTATTAGGGCCAAGCAAGATACTGATGATCAAGATACTGATGATAGTTAAATCACATAAACATATCAATAAAAAAAGCTAATTATAACATTATTGTTGATATAATTTATTTATTTTTTCTGATGTTTGACAAAAATAACATAAAGTGATATTTAATTTACTTCACTACCATACAGAAAATTCGGGAGCAAAATAATTAATATCATCCTGGATGAACGCTTCAGTGATAATCTAAAAAATGACAGGAAAATTGGGTTTCAACCCTAGCCCTTTTAGGACAACTAAGGTTTTTCTTAATAATTGAAATGTCCCGTATTTGTCCGGGAAAAGCTGAAAGTCAATGAGAAACTCATGTCTTGAAGCACAATTTCAAAATGTCAATTCTCCCTAACCAAGCTTTTTAGGGAGGAAAGGTTGTTAAATTGTCGCAGGCGGACACTCGGAGACTAAAAATGAACGTGGAGGAAAGCATAACCCTCTCTTAATCTTCTTCCAGGAGGAGAACTAAAGGGGTTGGTTCAGCCCTCAATTAAACGTTAACCTGCCCATAAGCATTTGCTTAGTAGGAATCTCATGTAGAACATGGGAAAGGATCTCAAATATTAATCTTTAAACCAAAACCTTTCCGAACAATTTCGGATAAGTCAATAATTACAAATAGGTAGAATGGTAAGCACCGCAGAAAAAACAAACGTAGGATATATTACTCAAATTATCGGTCCAGTAGTAGATGCTAAATTCCCTAGTGGAAATCTTCCAGAAATCTACAATGCCTTAAAAATTACAGGTCAAAATGAAGCTGGACAAGATGTGTCCGTGACCTGTGAAGTACAACAACTTCTAGGAGATAACCAAGTTAGAGCTGTGGCCATGAGTGCCACAGATGGCCTGGTGCGTGGTATGGAAGTAGTAGATACCCGTGCTGCAATTAGTGTACCTGTAGGCACCGCCACCCTTGGTAGAATATTTAATGTTGTCGGTGAACCAGTAGACGAATTAGGTCCAATTACCACCGAGGACAAATCACCCATTCACCGTGAAGCTCCTAAACTTGTAGAACTAGAAACAAAACCTGCCGTTTTTGAAACAGGTATTAAAGTTGTAGATCTATTGGCTCCCTATCGTCGTGGTGGGAAAATTGGTCTATTTGGTGGTGCGGGTGTAGGTAAAACCGTTATCATCATGGAGTTAATTAACAACATTGCTAAAGCTCACGGTGGAGTATCTGTGTTTGGAGGTGTGGGAGAACGGACTCGTGAAGGTAATGACCTTTATAATGAAATGATTGAGTCCGGCGTGATTAACCCAAACAACCTCACCGATTCTAAAGTAGCCTTGGTTTATGGTCAGATGAATGAACCACCAGGAGCAAGGATGCGTGTAGGTCTATCTGCTCTAACAATGGCAGAATATTTCCGGGATGTTAGTAAGCAAGACGTACTACTTTTCATTGATAATATCTTCCGATTTGTACAAGCAGGTTCTGAAGTATCTGCTCTTTTAGGAAGAATGCCTTCTGCTGTGGGATATCAACCTACCCTTGGTACAGAGATGGGTGAATTGCAAGAACGAATTACATCCACAAAAGAAGGTTCAATTACTTCTATTCAAGCTGTGTATGTACCTGCGGATGACTTGACAGATCCTGCTCCTGCTACTACTTTTGCTCACCTAGATGCTACTACAGTATTATCAAGGGGTCTTGCTTCTAAGGGTATCTATCCAGCAGTTGACCCCTTGGATTCTACATCTACTATGTTACAACCAAGTGTAGTTGGTGATGACCACTATAATGTTGCTCGTTCAGTACAATCTACTCTACAAAGATACAAGGAACTTCAGGATATTATCGCCATTCTTGGTTTAGATGAATTATCAGAAGATGACCGTCTAGTTGTAGCTCGTGCTCGTAAGATTGAGCGCTTCTTATCACAACCATTCTTTGTAGCTGAAGTATTTACAGGTTCTCCTGGTCAATATGTGAAGTTGGAAGATACTATGAAAGGCTTCAAAATGATTTTATCTGGTGAACTTGACGATTTACCAGAGCAAGCTTTCTACATGGTAGGTGGTATTGACCAAGTAATTGCTAAAGCTGAAAAACTTAAGGCAGAAGCATAGTCATAATTTGCTCTGTTCGTCGTCAGCTAGGAAATAAATGTTGACAAAAAAATAAGGTCTCCTGCCCCTTGAAGGGGCTCGAAAAAAAATAAACTTCAGTATTTTAAACCTCTGGCTTTCCTGCGGAATGCTCCGCAAACAGCCAGAGGTACTGATAACTGATAACTGATAACTGATAACTGAAATGACATTAACTGTGCGTGTAATAGCTCCCGACAAAACAGTTTGGGACTCAGAAGCTCAAGAGGTAATCTTACCTAGTACAACAGGTCAATTAGGAATTTTAGGTGGACACGCTCCATTGTTAACTGCTCTTGATGCAGGTGTAATGCGAGTTCGTGCTGAAAAGGACTGGATGCCGATCGCGCTGATGGGTGGTTTTGCTGAAGTAGAAGCAGATGAAGTAACTATACTTGTTAACGGCGCTGAAAGAGGAGATGAAATTGACAAGGAAGCAGCTCGTTTAGCTTATGAGGAAGCCGAAAAACGTCTGCAAACCGCTGAAAGTGGTGACAATCTTCAAGAAAAGATTCAAGCTAAACAAAGCTTAAAGAAAGCCAGAGCGCGTCTGCAAGCTGCTGGTGGAATGGTTAACTAAAGTCCTATTTGTGTTAACAGGGACTGCATTTGTTCCCAGGTCAGTCCCTGTTGAATATAAATAGGTGTTTCTGGATTGTAGGGACTAGCAACTATATCGACACTAATAATTATAGCTGTTTCTGGCAATACAGGTATATCTGGGTTAAAAGCAGTAGGTTGCATCAGAGAACTAGAAAAACCTTTGAAGATAGCTATTTCATCTGGTTGTTCATCAATTAATACTTTAACTATTAATACTTGATTTGGTCGTTTAATTGTGTATTGTTCCAAACGATGAGCAGTATTAGGATTCATACCTTGATAGTTCAATAATTAATAATTAATTTTTCTTAAAAAAAAGAGGATTGGTTAAAATAATTTTTCTTTTTTTCTTCTTCAAAGTAGAGCCAAAATAAACTATCAAGTTTTTGAACTAGAGCTACTTTGTTTCGTTTGCTCTATTTCCTAATCCCTAAATTATATCATGTCCGCTGGTATGGTCTCGTGTAAAAGTTGGGGAAATATTTAGCTAAGTTAAGGTTTTTCCTTTTCTTCTTCCTTCTTTCTTCTTCCTTCTTTCTTCTTCCTTCTCTATATAATATAGATGCTACCGGAGATGATATTAAGGGTAATTTTATATTGTTTTCTTTTCAAAGTACTGATAATATTAATTTCCTGTAGCAGATCTGCCTTGTCTCTGCAACTTAACCAAAACAAAATAGCAAAGAAAAATTGTATAAATTATTAATCCAGAAAATCCCAAAAAGCCTATAAATTCTTCAGGCCAATCTGGATGGAAAATTTGTTTAAATAACCAGGGTGGATCTAACCAAACATTACAAAAAGGTTCATTCAGTAGATCGTTCCGGGATTTAAAGGCACAAACAACAAAAGGAATTTGTGATATTATTCCTATCAAATTATAAATAGTAACAGCCCAACGCCAAGAGGTAAAACTTGCCTTCAGAGGAGAATTTCGAGCTTCTCTTATTTCCTCATTCAAATCTACCCAAAACCACAAAGCTACAGGAATTAACAATCTAGCTATTAATGATGTTAAAAAACCGATTGGTACTGCTGCAATCATTAAATAAACTGTGATTGCCAATAAACTAGCAACTCGCCAATAAATAATCAATAAGTGTTGAATAGCTTCAGATTTTTTGATAAAAGCCCAAATCAATAGAAAGAGGGGTAGTACCACAGTAAATAAAACTGCTAACCTATAGTCCATCCAGACAAAAATTTCTAATCCAGATGTAATAGCTAAAGGTAAAAAATTCAACATAATAATATAATTAGATTAGTAATTTTGATAAATTACTTAAACATGATTATTAACAATAAAAAGTTATTTATGGTATGATATTAATTTAATACTAAGCAACTGAGTCACAAAGTGAAGGACTTCAGTTGCTTAGTTACTCAACAATATATACTCAAGAAACTACATTCTGATGCAGCCTCTTATTAGTTAATTCTAGTTATCGTATATTTTACACTCAGCAGCATCAGGATTATCATCGCAATAAGTTTCAAAGGAACTTTTAGGTTGTTTTTCCTTTTGATGAGAAGCTTCAGCTTGAAGTTCTTCCACCGCATCCCAAGCTGCTGCACATTCTTTAGAGTTCGCGCCAGAAACATCACAAGCGTTACGAGCTACCTCGCGCTCTTGTTCAATTTTTTCCTCAATGTTATTATTAGTCATAGTTTTTTTAATTTTGACTTACTACCTACAGATTTTAGGATCTAATTCCTAACTAAACTAGAACACTAGGATAACGGCCAGGAATAGAAAAACAGGCCAATAAATTAGCTTAAAATTATTCCTCTTTCCTAAAGTTATATAGGTTTTCAGAGGTTCCTAACCAAATGATCTTGATCTTTTAAGATTTGCCCGCCAAGAGTCAAAGCATCAGACTGTTAAATGTCCAGGCTGCAAAACAACATTTAATATACTAACATAGCTAAAATGACAAGTTGTTCTATTTTCTCTGTTCCCTACTGCTCCAAAATTTTGTACTTCCAAGAATTGAAAACTGCTGTCAAGGAACAAAAAAATTCACTAAAAATAAGAATTCAATATAATTAAATTGAGTTGTTTGTAGGAAATAAAAATCAAAAACAATTGGTGTGGTTAAATGATTAATATCGAGCTGGAAATATCTATAAATTGTGGGTTTATTTTTCACTAGACAAACATGAGGATAGTTTACTTCCAAGTATTTATAATTCACTACCCAGATGTCTATTAAACAAGATACTATTTCTTATCTAAATATTTATATAGGTTTTTAATCGGCTCGCCAGGAAAGGGAGGAACTTTCCAGAAAATTATTAAATCATATAAATCATGTGTCTCTAAATTAGGAGTCAAGAAATTAACTTCCTTCTCTGGTATTGTACCTTATTTCACCTTTTGCCCTCTTCCTAATTCCCTATTAGCAATTATTTAACTGAAATATTAACATTAGAAATATAATCATAATTTATAAGGAGTGTTAAACAGATGCGGTGGTCAAACTTTATTTCAACCCGTCCCTCATTAGAAGCAGCAGTTAAAGAAGTAGCAGAAAAAAGTTTAGAATCATTAGGAACTACAGCAAATTTAGGACTGGTATTTATATCATCAGCTTTTACCAGTGAATATTCACGACTAATGCCGTTGCTGAAAGAATATCTACCAGAAACAATTATCATAGGCTGTGGTGGTGGCGGTATTGTTGGTATGAATGAGTACGGAAAACCAGAGGAAGTAGAACAACAAACAGCCATTAGCCTCAGTTTGGCACACTTGCCAGAAGTAACAGTAAAAGCTTTTCACATATCAGCAGAACAACTACCAGATTTAGATAGTTCTCCAGATGATTGGTGTAATCTCATTGGAGTGGCTACCGCAGACAAACCTCAATTTATTATTTTTGCCGATCCATTTTCTGCTAAGATTAACGATTTGCTTCAAGGACTAGATTATGCTTATCCTCATTCCCCCAAGGTGGGAGGATTAGCTAGTAGTGGACTTAATGGCCAAAATTCAGGACTCTTTTGTGAAAATCGACTCTATCAAGAAGGAGTTGTAGGAGTCTCTCTTTCTGGCAACATTATCTTAGAAACAATAGTAGCTCAGGGTTGTCGCCCTATTGGCAAACCTTATCGTGTTACAGAAGGAGAGCGTAATATTGTTCTAGAAGTGGAAGAATTAGTTAATTCTGATCAAATGGTTAGTGGTGGTGTTAAACAATCTCCATTAGAAGCATTACAAAATTTAGTCCAAAATCTAAATGAAAAAGACAGAAAATTAGCAGAAAACTCTCTGTTTGTCGGTATAGTTGGAGACGAATTTAAGCAAAATTTAGAACAGGGAGACTTTTTAATCCGTAATTTAATTGGAGTAGATCCTAAAGCAGGAGCGATCGCTATAGGTGATAAAGTGAGAACTGGACAACGTATTCAATTTCATTTACGGGATGCCAATACTTCGGCAGAAGATTTAGAAATGTTACTAGAGCGCTATCAAAGAGATGTTGCTTTGGACGCTACAACTACGAATAATGCTGCTGCTCTAATGTTTTCTTGTTTAGGACGGGGGGAGGGACTTTATGGTAAACCTAACTTCGATTCTAGGTTATTTAGTAGTTATTTGAATATTCCCATAAGTGGGTTTTTTTGTAATGGTGAAATTGGTCCTGTAGGTAGTAGTACATTTTTACATGGTTATACTTCTGTATTTGGTATTTGTCGTCAACCTTCTTGATAGATATTGATATACCTGAAGTTAGAAGTTAAATTCGCATCACAAACTAAATTTGAAAGTTTGAGAATGCGTCAATACTAAGAGAAACTGGTATAACTAATAATGAGTGAAAAGTCAAAAGCGATTAAGTATGAACTTTTGACTTAACTACTTTTCAAAAGTCAAATTTATTACCTATTGAAAATAAAATAAAGTCTAAAATCAAAACGCTTCTTGCAAAAGTTAGAAAGAGAAAATAAGAAAATCAACATTATAAAAAAGTCAAAAAAAGTTGATTTTGCTCAAGGAAGAAGGCTTTAGTTATCCAGGAGAGAAGGAAGAAGTTTTGTAGTCTATCTTTGTACAAACCGCTATAAATAATTGACTTAGGCAAAAAGATGAATAGATGAATTTTATTGCAACATTAATGTTGCATTATTATCAATATTATTAGTAGCACTAAAACGTTGAAAATATTGCCGAACGTCAGGTGGAAAATTAGGAAAGTCTAACACAGCATCTCCAGCAGCAATATCAGCCCAAAAATAACGCAGACTAGGAGCAAGTTTTTTGGCAACTTCTGGGGATAAATTTAAAGGAGGGTTAGTTAAAAGTTTAGACATAAAATGAAAAGAGCGCTCGCCCATCCAGTCCCTAGAAATATTACTCAGATTAGGTAAGTTAGGCACAGAATTAACACGATGACTTTCAATTTTTAAAGACTGTTGACCATCGGCATTAGTAGTAAAATCAATTATCCGATAAGGATGAGGATAACTAACTAAAGAACCAGTTGTAATTTCATAAATTCCTTCATATTCAGCAATATCTTGAACATGAAGATGACCAGTAAATATAAGTTTTACACCTGAAGATTGGAGAATATCTAACAATACAGACCTATTTTCTAAAATATAACGACGACCAAGGGGATTATTAGATTGGTCTGGCAAATGTTCAATCACATTATGATGTATCATCACCATCACTAATTCCTCTTCAGCAGTGGTTAAAACCTGTTGCAACCAATCTAATTGTTCTGGATCTAAACCACCAGTATATTCTTGTTTTCCTGAATTATCAAATTGATTAGAATTCAGCCCAATTATCCGCACTCCAGGCAATACTTGTTCGGTATAATATAATCGTTGTTGATAATCATATCCACAATGATGATAATAATTAGGAAAATCTGCTAAACCAATAGAATAATCATTGGCAAATTTGACAGGTACATCGTGATTACCAGGAACTACATAAACGGGGTAAGGAAGTGCAGCTAATCTTTTACTTAACCAAGTATGATTTTCTGGTTCACCATCTTGAGTTAAGTCTCCAGGTATTAGTAAAAAATCAATATCTAATTTACTTAAATGTTCGAGAACCAGTTCCAAAGCAGGAATACTAACTTCTACTAAATGAAAACGATGTGTTTTTTTAGAAATAGTATGAGGGACTGCAATATGTAAGTCACTAGCAACAGCAAATCTAAAATTTAAAGCCATGGAAAAAGTCCTCTGGAAGTTAGGCTAAATTAATATTTTAATTATTTCTCTAAATTTCTATTGTATTTCACAATCAGTCAGAAATATAAAGAGATGGCCATAGTATGGAGAGTGTGGGTACGCAAGCTGTATTTTCCTATATTCTATTTCTAGACCTCCTGACTTCTGACTCCTTTGCTAAAAACCTGTATTACTTGCAAAGATAATAAATGACTTCTGCTATAGTTGCTGTTACAGTCAGGACTTACACAGAGGTACTATAGATAGAGTCAAAAAACTATAACGTTATAGTTTTGAACACTATATACATGGTCTTTGCGTAAGTCCTAACAGCAACAATTTAACTTCTGACTTTTTAATTTTGACTTTTGACTTCTGTTGTTGACGGTCAGGGATGATAACATTAATATTAAGGATAGAAACAAAAAGGCAATCTGTAAACTCTAGGTGAAAGCAATGCCAGAAGCTGAACTTCCTGGAAACCAGCACTTATCAGAAACAAACGATCCAGTAAATTACCAAAATCTGGACCAAAATTATGAAGCGGACAAAATTGAACAACATCTAGCTCCAGAAGAACAAACATCTCCAGATAATGATGAGTGGGAGACTGTTAATTTCCCTGGTGCTATTAGTGTAGATTCAATTCCAGTATTAGAAACAACCTCAGAAGAACAACAAGATTTAATATTAGCTGCCCAAGATAGAACTGAAATAAAGTCCCAGGAAGTTCCAGGAGTTGAAGTAGTTTTGACAAAAGATTCTACCGAAGAACTAGAGTCTGCAAATCTTATGGAAGCTTTGCATGAATGTAATCGTGAACTGGTAAATCGAGTTACAGACTTAGAAACATCCTTAGAAGAATGTCAGAAAACTCTAGAAAATCAAGAAAAGTTACTAGAAGAAAGAACTAGAGAACTAGCAGTAACTCAACAGCAAGTAACTCGTCTTTTCTATAAACTAGAATTGTGTAATCAAATTATTCAGCGCCAGGAAGTTTTAGTAGAGTCTCTAACAGATAGGTGGGAAAATAGTCAACAACAACAGGCACAAATGGAGAGAGAATGTGCCTTAACTAAACAATCTTACAACCAACAAAGTTATCATCTTAAAGAATTAGAAAATAGTTGCCGAGAGTTACGCTCAAGACTATACCGACAGCAACAGCAAACTCTACAGTTTAAAGCAGCTTTAGAAAGATGCTTGGAAATGCCAGGAAGAATGGATACCGCAAATCAACCAACAGAAAAACCGACAGAAGTATCTCCAGTTGTGGCATCTCAAGTAAGTTCTCAATCTGACACTTTAAAAGGAGAAACATCTCCAATTACAAGATCTCAAGTAAGTTCTCAATCTGAAGTTTCTAAACAAGAGAATCCTTTCATTCAGACTAACACGAAAATATTATCTCTGACAAATTCCGAACCAGTTAAACCTTGGTCTCCACAGACAAAAAACAAACAAAAAAAAGAATCTATTCTAGAGAACAAAGAAACAACTATTGCCAAGATTAATTTGGAAAAGAAGTTAGATTTACCTCAAGGTTTGACAACAGCGCAACAAGTCTCTTCATCAGAAGAAAATACTCTTGAAAATGACTTTTTTGCTGAGGTAAAAGAAAGTACATTAAATCCTACTCTACCTTCATTTAGTAGGATAGCTGAAGTTTCAGATTTAGTAGAAAAAGCATCCCCAAAAGACATTTTAGAGGATACAGAAATAGGAGAGTATGTAGTTATAGAAAATAATTTAGCTCAAGAGCAGCAAAGTCAATATCAGGAAGTAGAAAAATTAGAAGAAAATAAAGTCATAGCAGAAACTAAAAAAGTAGATACTTTTGTAGATGAAGCAAATACAGAAATAAAACAGGAACGTATCTCATGGAATATATCTACAGGAAAGTGGAATGTTTGTGAATATCAACCTGAACCAGAAACAGAAATAAATCCCGAAATAAATACAGATTACTCTTCTGAAGTTACAGAGGAAGTACAGCAATATGTTGAAAAAATAACACAAGTAAGTAGCAAATTAGATTTACCAACTTGGAACCCACCTGTATTTGAATCTGAACCTTTTGAAGAAGATATGGTATCAGAAGAAGAGGTAGTATCAGAAGTTCCACAAAAACAGAGCTTATCACTAGGAGCAATAGATTTACCTAACTTTCCTAGAATTACTATTGATGAGCAAGCATCGGCAGTGAATGGGTAAAATTTTCCTAAGAAACTAGGTTGCTGAAAATAAAGATTTGTTCTGAGAAATTTCCAGGAATTTTAGACAAAAACCAATAGATTTGCTGATAGAATTATCTGGCACATTATATGCAGAAGTCAAAAGTTTACGACCAAAACTTTGTCTGAAGCTTAATGTGTAGTGCTATCTATTGTATTGGTAATTTTTTCCCCAGATTTTTAGCACTCAACAATAATCTAAAGTCTATAAATATCCATGACAGAAATATTTAATCAGGATCTGCGAATCGAAATTGAAGATATCTTTAATTCCAGTTCAGGGTTGAACTGTTGCCGATGTAGTTCTGGCCATTGATCATATTGAACATTTAGCAATATTCCCAGATATAATTCCCGTCACTAATTTTGTCAAAGATTTCCTCACAAATTATCCTTTTCCTAACGACTTCTACCAAGATATTAGTACCAACTTAACTCAGGAAATTATCAATAATTCCTTTGCTTTAGGACTAGCAGATACTCTAGATGCAGTGTCAGTTGAACTACTACGAGAACCTGTTGGATTTGTACCCTATCCTTTTCTCAGTCAAGGTATTCAAACATTAGGAGGTAATACAGCTCAATTAATTAGAATTGACATTCCCAATATCTTGATTCCTGTTCAGGGAGGAACAGTTGCGGATGCCACTCTTACAATAGATCATATTGATGGTTTACAAACTTTCCCAGATATCGTACCAGTTACTAATTTTCTCCAAGACTTTTTGACAACTTATCCTTTTCTTAACGATTTTTATCAAAATATCAGCACTAATGCAACTCAGACAATCTTAAATAATTCTGACTTCCTTGGACTAACAGGAACTTTAGATTCACTTTCTGTTGAACTTCGTCGCACTCCAGCTAACATTTTACGCTATCCATTCTTTACTGAATCAATTGGTACTGAAACTGGCAGTTTGGATCAAAATGTCAGCGTTGAAGTTGAAGATATCTTGATTCCTGTTCAGGGTGGAACAGTTGCAGACATGAGGCTAAATATTAATCATGTTGATGGTTTGCAAAGTTTCCCAGATATAGCATTACGCATTAAGGCTCTTGACATTTCTAAATCCTAGAACCCTTGAAAAGTCTGCTACTCCCTATTCCCTACTCCCTACTCCCTAGCGCCATATCATACCTGTCACTGAATTTGCCAAAAATTTCTTGGAAAATTATCCTTTTCCTAATGATTTCTACCAAAATATCAGTGCTAACTTAAGCGGAACAATTCTTAATAATGCTAGCTTTGTCGGATTAGCAGGAACTTTAGACGAAGTTTCGGTTTAATTAATTAGAGAACCATTTGGAGTTTTACCATACTCATTCTCCAGTGAAGCTATCAATAACCAAATTGGAATTTCCGATCATAATCTAGAAATTTTTATCGAAAATATTGCTATTCCAGTTCAAGGTGAAACAGTTGGAGATGTAACTATAGCGCTAGGGAGTAGGGAGTAGGGAGTAGGGAGTAGGGAATAGTAGATTGTTAAACGGTTCCAGGATTTATAAATGTCCTAACGTTTTTGCGTAGTGCTCTATTAGTATCGATCATGTAGATGGCTTAACAACATTTCCTGATATTGTTCCTGTTACTAACTTTGCTAAAGATTTCCTGACAAATTATCCTTTTCCCAACGATTTTTACCAAAATATCAGCACTAATTTGACTCAAGAGATTGTTAACAATTCTGATATTTTAGGACTAACAGGAACTTTTGATTCAGTTTCTGTTGAACTTGAAAGGAAGCCTGCTAATATTTTATCTAATCCTTTCTTTAGTCAATCAACAGTTTTTCCCTCTGAATCATCATTAGATTTAGCTGGAAATTTATCTGAAAATACTAATTCTTTCTTCTAAGAGAATTATTTACAGGTTTTGTATAACTTTATCGGTTGATCAGGATAGCCGATCAACTCATTATGATTAGAGTATAATTAGGGTTTGCTAATTAAATCTCGCGCACATTAACATTCTTGAGATTTAGGCTTTTTAGATTGAAAAAAATTGCAACTGAATAAGCTTAAGCTATCAAAAATTTAGGATTTTAGGGAGACAAGAGTAGAAAAATTACTTTGACAATTACTCTCCTACTTTCTCTGTCTTCCCACCCTTCCCACACTTCTTATCTTGCCCCCGCTTCAATTGCAGAATTAGCCATTTTTGCTAAAGTATCTCCTTCAATTTCTGGACTTTGACCAACACCTTTTAAAGAAATGCGATAAAAGACTCCTTTATACTCCCAACCAATAATTGGAGGCGCACAAGATGCAGCACAAGTTAAAGGTCTAAAATATCCTTTAATATTTTGTACTAAACTTAATTCTCTACTAAATTCATCTTCTAAAGATTTACCTCCCTTTTCGGCATTAAAATAACCAATTGAACAAGCATTACCAGTACAATTAGGTTCAAAAGCTAAAGTTATTTCATAACCATTAGTTGTACCTTTACCCTCAACATAAATCTTTCTATCTGTACCTGTAATTAATAATTTACTAGGGAGCAAAATTGGTACTTGAGTTTTTTCTTTTATTTTCGGCAAAATTTCCTGTAATTCTGTTGCGACTGGTGTAGATTTTTCAGCCAGTAATACATTATTATTTTGGGAATTAATTGGATGATTAAATACTTTAAGTATTGGTTGTGAATAATTCCCAAATACTATTAGACTGCTGAGTAAAAATGTGCTGTTAAAAAGAGCAACTATAGACATAATAAAAATCCTACCAAAATATCAAACTGAATTTTGAGCCTAAATCCAGTTATAAATTAATCTTATTCACGAGTTCCTATCAAGACAGCCCTTACCGAATAATTAATTATTAAATATATTGGTTAAAAGCCTCCCTTTCTCAATGGATAATTGATAATTAAAGAGCTGGAAAGTTAGAGATTTAGAGAGTTCTTTCATTATCCACTATCCATTATCAAGTAATACTATTTCCTTATATTCAATTCCCTTAGATTTTTAACCAGAGGTAATTATCCATTATCCATTATCCATTATCCACTATCCATTATCCATTATTTATTATTCATTAATGAATTGGTATATTTTTAAATAATTTCCTTGCTTAAATTCTTCTTACTTTCTTACTTTTGATTTTTGACTTTTGACTTTTGACTTACTTTTGATTTTTGACTTCTGACTTTTGACTTACTTTTGATTTTTGACTTTTGACTTTTGACTTACTTCTTT
>JBCDJM010000014.1:0-50071 GCA_038747755.1 Cyanobacteria bacterium P01_H01_bin.35 | reverse complement strand
TTTCCTTGAAAGGAGAGGCTTTAAACCTTATTATTTTTTCGGTAATCCTAAATAGGTTGTAAATTTTTTGCTTCATTTTGGAGACCAAGCCCCTAAAATTTTTCACAAATAACGTAAGGATTTTTATACAAAGGTAAAAAATTGTTTTTCAGACAAATTAACTATTATTTAATCCTTGTTTAATTTTATAGGTAGTCTTGAGTAAATTTTAACAATTTTTCTATTTCCCTAATTAAGTAAGTAAGTCTAATTAAAAGTTAATTTATGCTCACCTACTCCCTATTCCCTATTCCCTATTCCCTGTTCCCTGTTCCCTATTCTCTTATGAAAAGCAAATCGTAAGAATACTTAATACTACTTAATGCTAATTGAGTGAAATTTTAGTTAAGCTATAGATAAATCACTATATACATAAGGTAAAAATCAATGGCAATTATTTCTCCAAATTTGGAGTCCAATCAACAACGTTGGCAAACAATAGTTTGTTTAACTTTAGGTTTCTGGTTAAGCGCCTGCATAATTTTAGACCTAGTAATTATGCCTAGTATGTATGTTTCTGGGATGATGAATACCCCAGATTTTACACTAGCAGGTTCAGTAATGTTTTCTGTATTTAACCGAGTTGAGTTACTTTGTGCAAGCTTTGGTTTAACAGGTTTATTAGTTTTGAGTGCTACACCAAATCATTTCGTTAAAAATGGTAAAACAGCAATTATTTTTTCTATAGTATTGTTGGTGATCGCTCTAATTGATACTTATTTTTTAACTCCTGAAATGACTGCTTTGGGTATTAATCTAAGTTTCTTTGAGTCAGTTAATGAAGTTCCTGTAGCAATGAATCAAATGCACGGAGGTTACTGGTTATTAGAAATAATTAAATTGGTTGTTGGTGCTAATTTATTTGGTTGGTATTACAGACAACAAAACTGAATTAATAATTATTTTTTACGGTGCTGGAAGATAGTCAAAAAATTAGGGTGGTTCATTAATTGATAATGGATAATTGTTTTTGAGTGCAATTATTAATTATTAGAAGTGGCTTTAAACCTGTGGGAATTAATTATCAATTATCAATTATCAACTTGTAGATGTTATTTGAGATAGAATGGGTCTCAATTAGTAAATATTTACTCACCCTATTAGCAATATGAAATGATTCGTAAAAAAAACTGTAGGGGTTTGGAGACCAAACCCCTACGATAAAATTTCAACACCTAATTCAGGATAGCTATATTAACTTTAACCATAAAAATAATCAATTTAGAAAAATATACTTTTGCTTCTATAAAAATTTATGCCTTACAGTAAATTTACCTTAGAGGAAGTTCTGATAAATTTTAATCTCAACGCGATCGAAAGCTTGGGTAAATTTAATCAATTACCAGAAGTTTCTCCGAGTAAATTTATTCAAGAAGCTCTAGAATATTATCTACCATTAGGAGTAGCGATTTGCTCCGCAACGCTAGCGCGAACGCTTCGGAAAAAGCTCGTTTCCTGACGGAATGCTCCGCAAACGGAATTTATTATTGCACCGATATTAGCAGAAGTAAAAAAAATATCTAATAATCAGATAAGTTTATTTTCTGGCATTGAGTTTAATGTTAATCCAGAGTTAGGATTAAATGGTTTTTGTGACTTTCTTATCAGTTTTTCAACCCAGCAAATAGTTCTCAAAGCACCAGTAATAACTTTAGTAGAAGCTAAAAACGATAATCTGAGAAATGGTTTAGCTCAATGTATAGCAGAAATGGTTGCTGCTCAAATTTTTAATCAAGACAAAGGCAAATAAATTCCCAAGATTTATGGGGTTGTTACTACTGGTACTGCTTGGCAATTTCTGGAGTTAGAAGCTCAAACAATAATTATAGATTTAGAGGAATATTCTGTCTATAATTTGCCGAAGATTTTAGGGATATTAACAAGTTTTGTCAGTTATCAGTACCTCCCGGAGTAGAAAGACTTTAAATACTGAGTTTCTTTTTTTATCCCCTTTCAAGAGAAAATTTTAAACTTAAAATTTATACCAATAATTATTAACTGTATTGTCATAGAAAGATGGTATTGCTTCACTTGGGTTGATAATTAATTCAACTGTTGCGCCATAGTTTTTAGATTTTAGATAAAGTGATAAGCATCATACTTGCCTAACTTCACTTTAATTGATAAATTACAGCACTTTTTAGGATGGTGAGGTACACTTTAATTAATTATCTGTTGCCTCTTGCCTATTGCCTGTTGCCTAAAGTCCTAAAAATTTGTACCTCACTAACTCCGAAACTGCTGTAATAGGACTTACAAAGACAAGATAGATATAACGCTCAAAACTATAGCGCTATAGTTTTTTAACTCTATATATAGTATCTTTGCCTAAGTCCTGATTAATTTAACTATTGTGCAATAGTTTAGATTAAGACTTACGCAAAACTCCCTAAATCTAATATAACCAACTAAATAAATCTGCAATAGATAATTGCCAATCTGTTAATAAATTGAGAACTGGTAAATTATCAGAATTATATCTAATTTCTGGTTGTTGGTTAGGTTGAAAAATCACTACAGATTCATCTTTAGGATCTACTAACCAACCTAACTGAGTACCATTATTAAGACAGAAAAGAATTTTATTAATTAATTAATTGATTATAACCTTGCTCTGGGGAAAGAATTTCTATTACCCAATATGGTGGTATTTCAAATCTATTTTCAATTCTACTATTGGGTTTTCTCGGAATACGTTGCCATGCAAAAACTGAAATATCTGGAACTATGGAACTTCCGTTAAAAGTACATCTTAATTCTGTAAATACCATTGCTAACTTTTGTGGTTCACCTGCTTGATTAATAGCTGATGATAGACAGGTTTTAATTCTACTATGTTCTCCTTATAGCATTGGTTTTTGATTAATTTTATTATTAATATATTCGCTTGCTGGTTTTGTTTCTGGCAATTGTAAAAATTCTTCCAGAGTAATTTGTTTGGGTGAATTAACAGTGGTCATTTCAGTTATCAGTTATCACTTATCGGTTATCAGTACCCCATTGAATAGGGAGGTTTGAAATACATATGGTGAAATTTGTTCATCCCTTTGAAAGGGGAGATTTAATACCATTTCTCAAAAACTTTATCTATTTCAGAGTAGGGGAGTAGGGGAGTGGGGGAGAAGTAAAAAATCAGAATAATTAACATTAAATTGCCTTAAGTCAGCAAAAAACTTATTCTAATAAAGTAATTACTTAATAACTGAAGTTTTAATCAAGTATAGCATTAATGCATGGGAATTGGTATAATAGCTAATTTTGGTGATATTTTAAATATTGTAATTGCAGCAGCAAGTCGAGCAGTTATGAGATAAGGAGAAGCTCAAAAAATTTCCCCTTTTGACTTTGCTGAAGAAATCAAATTTGTGCGAGAAGCAAAGACAAAAATCGGTTCTCCTCACTATCAAACTAATCAACAAAAAGTCAAGCTTAAAGAAACAGAAATAGAACCAGATAATTTATCTCCAGAACTTCGGAGTCGCTACGATGAAGCTATTTCAGAATAATTTATCTCCAGAACTTCGGAGTCGCTACGATGAAGCTATTTCAGAAATAGATAAATCTGAGGAAAATTAATCCTTAAGTAGAACAATATAGGGGCGAATTGCGATTCGCCCCTACAAGGTTTTGGTTGTAACGATGTTGTTAATAATATATTAGTTAAAGCCAGATTCAAGCTTCACTATTTTCAAACTCTTCTGCTTCCTCTTCACCAGATAATAAAAGACGAAGACCCATAAAAGCAAATCCAGTTGCAGCAATAATTTTTACTATATTTGTTGGTAAAATTTCTGCCATTCCTTGCCCTAATAAAACTCCTAAAAAACTCGTCAATACTAGAGCAGATGCAGTACCTAAAAATACCGCTTGGGGAAATTTTGAAGACCCACCCAGAGCGATCGCTGCTAACTGACTTTTATCTCCTAATTCAGATAGGAAAACTGCGAGAAAACTGAAACCTAAAAGTTGCCAATCCATAGTTAATTAATAAGTAAGAAGGAAGAATTCATTAATGGATAATGAATAATTAATAATTGATAATTACCTCTGGTTAAAACCGCACGGGAATTGAAAATCAGGAAATATCCTAGCACTTTTCTCTTGGTCGATTGGATATGGTATTTCGGCTGTCGCCGACATATAGCGGTTCTGTAAAGAGCGGGAAACCTTTCCCTCCGGGACGCTTTCCTAGGTCATGCTCCGCAAACGCGCACTTCCGAGCTTTGCGTTAGCAAACACCATCCCATCCTAAGGTCTTGCTCCGCAAAGGACCGCTTTTTCCCCTATCCAAGGGGAGGCTTTAAACCAGAATTATTTAATTATTAATTATTAATAATTCGGTAAAAAGTTAAGAAGGTAGAAGAAAATTTTTAATCAAATACAACTCTTTGGTTAAAAATTTAGTAGAAGTTCAACGAATGATTGCTTAAAGTTAAACTCCGCTCCCAAGAGCAGGATATTATAAAAAGCTAATAGCTGAATAATTGCGGAAAATTTTCATAAAAAACTTCTAGAATTAAAGTCAAAGATATGACTAATAAAATAATTCCTGCTGACCTTTCTATAGTTTTTGGAGAGAGGTGAGTAGCTAACCATTTTCCTAACAATACACCCAATAAACTTGTAGTTACTAATGCACTACCTGCACCTGCAAATACTATCCAAGGAGATTGAGATTCGGCAGTCATTAATAAAGTAGTAAGTTGAGTTTTATCACCAATTTCTGCTAAAAGTATTGTCACAAAAGTAGAAGCAAATACTGCCCATGCTCCTGTTTTTTGTACCTTTGTTTCTTGTTGTTCTAATTGATAATTATCGGTCGGTAAAATTTGACCTTTTTCTGAGCTAATTTCCAAAGGCAAGCTGTTATAAATTTCTTTTTGTGCTAAATCTATTTGAGTTTGAGGTATATTTTCGCTGATAGATAAAGGTTTCACGGGCAACTATACTAAATTACTAAAAATATGTAGATTTTTTAAATCTTGTTTATTATTTCAGATAATTGTGTTATGTGTCAACTAGCTTTATTACCTCTGGAAACCTGAGTTAAGGCCCACTGCATGATTAAACCGAAGCATTTCTAGACTATGCTTACCGTACATATCCTCTATGTGTTCCTGACAACAGTCAATAGCAAATTCATTTAGTTCTTCTGGTTCAATGCCGTACATTTCTTTAAAGGTATCTGGTTGGACTCGACAAAATCTTGGTCTATCAGAGTAAATACCACATTCTTTGCTCAAATGGTTATAATTAATACACCATCCATCTGCTCCTATTAAACTCATGTAATGCTTTACTTCTTCTGGGGATAAGTATTCTTCTAATTCTGGGCGCTCTGTTACTTCTAAGTAACAACAAGCACCACAATTTTTTACACAACGCCAAGTAACCATTCTTTTTTTATACCAGGGAATAGGGAACAGTTGGAAAAACATTTCCTTGCTCTTAAGATTTATCATTATCATAAGTTTATGTCTTAACCAATTCTTTGTTAGCTATAAGTAAATAATTAAAATTTAAAATTTAAAAATAAGTTTTTAGGAATTAGCATCAACGGCCTTTTAACTGTAGCAAACTGAATTATTGAGTTTTGTAAAGTTTATTAAATTAAATAGGCGATCGCTTGGTAGAATAAAGGACGGTTTTGTAGTTCAGTATCTATTTTATTAATTTATAGAGGAAATATGGGGTTTTTAACTGATTTTTTCAGCAATATTAACTTTGAAACTATTGCCCAGTTAACAATGCTGGCCATGGTTGTGATTGCTGGCCCAGTAGTAATTGTGTTACTAGCACTTCGGGGTGGCGATCTTTGATACTTTCCGCGTAGAGGATTGACTTAATCAAAGAATAACTGATTATTGTAGGGTGCGTTAGACGGCTAAAATTCAAGCTGTGAAAAGTATTTAGGAATCCGTCGTAACGCACCATTTAGGACATTTTCATTCCTATCCAATTTAATCCCTGCTCCGAATTTTACTCCTGAATTCTGAATTCTAAATTCTAAATTCTATAGTTATCCAAACCGATAACCTTTGCGATAAACAGTGTGAATTAGTGGAGACTCTCCAGTTGCCTCTATTTTTCTGCGCAATAAACGTACTTGTGCTGCTAAGACATTACTACTTGGTTGCTCCCCCTCTCCCCACAAATATTCATAAATTTGTTGGTGCGTTAAAAGTTGACCAGGATAATTCATAAAATATGCCAGTAACTTACATTCTTTTTCTGATAAGTTAATCATTTGCCCACTACGATAAGCAACTTGATTTTCTATATCTAATTCTAAATCTCCTACCTGTAAATTTTGCTGACTTGTAATTGCCTCAATAGTAGGAGGGCGACGTAATAAAGCTCGAACCCTCGCTAATAACTCTCGTAACTCAAAAGGTTTAACTAAATAATCATCTGCCCCAGCATCTAATCCCGTAACACGGTCATCTATAGTATCTTTAGCAGTAAGAAATAAAACTGGGGTATAGTCGTGGATCGATCGCAGCTTTTGACAAATCTCCAATCCTGTTTTTTGGGGTAACATCCAATCTAAAATCAGCAAATCATAGTTACCCTGAATTGCCATTTGACAACCCATTTTTCCATTATCAGCAATATCAATATTATACCCTTCTCTATGCAAAGCACGACTCAAAGGAGAAGTTAATTCTGGTTCATCATCCACTAAAAGAATCTGCATTTGACGAATTTAATAATTATTAAAGCAGTCAGCTATCAGCCATATAAATCCTAGATAGATTATAACATTTTATAGTAGGGGTTTGGTATCCAAACCCCTACAGTTTTTTTCACAAATCCTCCACGGATTAGTAGAGTAAATTTCTCTATTTCCTCTTGGCTATATTTAATAATAATTAGCATCTTTTTCCTGTTTGATTACTGAATATTTAATTAAATATCTTGGTTAAAATCCTTCATTTAGCCAATGAATAATTGATAATTAAATAGTTAGAAATTTAGAGAATTATAAAGTTATAAAAATCTTTTATTATCCACTATCTATTATCAATTAATACTATTTCCTTAGATTCAATCAAGAACGGTTTTAGCAATAGGTAATTATCAATTATGAATCATCCATTATCCATTAATCAAGAGTTTTTCCATTTCAATTTTAAGTATCATAGTTATACTTTTTTCCATGACTATTAATTGTAAAAAAATAGTTAATATGTTACATTGTCAAAACATCATCCTACTGAGAGTTTAGCTGAAAAAATCAAATTTCATGAGCAGTATATCGCCTAAAAACAATACTAATAAATACCAAAGTAATAATCCCGAAACAGACTGGGAACTAATTAAACGATTACTAAACTACGGTCTCCGTCACAAAGTTTTAGTAATTGTCTCACTAATATTATTATTACCACTGTCAATTTCAGGAGCAATTCAACCACTATTAATCGGACAAGCAATTTCTCGAATTTTAGGAGAAAAAACTTGGTTATTTCTCCAACAAATTTCATTATCTCAAGGATTGAATATTTTAGCAATTGTATTAATGCTGAGTATTATTATACGGCTCATATTTCAATCTCTACAAGGCTTTTTAGTACAGAAACTAGGACAGAAAATTACTGCTGATATTAGAGATGATTTATTTCAGCACGTTCTTTCTTTAGGAGTCAGATTTTTTGACAGTACCCCTGTGGGAAAATTAATTACTCGTCTTACAAGCGATGTTGAAGCTTTAGGAGATGTATTTTCTACAGGTGCTATTGGTATTTTCAGCGATTTATTCTCGATTTTTATCATTGCTATTGCTATGTTTAGTTTACAATGGCAACTAGCTTTAATGTTGATATTAATGATTGTGCCAGTAACAGCAGTTATTATCTATTTTCAACAACAATATCGCAAAGCTAATTACAAATCTAGAGATGAACTTTCGGGTTTAAATGCTCAACTACAAGAAAACTTAATTGGCATTGGAGTAGTGCAATTATTTCGCCGAGAAAAATTTAACTCAGAGTTATATAGAATTAATAATGAAAAGTATGTTAGAGAACTAGATAAAACTATTTTTTATGACTCTGCTATTTCTGGTATTTTAGAATGGATTTCTTTAATAGCGATCGCTACAGTTTTATTCCTGGGAGGGCAATTTGTTTTAGCTAAAAATATAGACTTTGGTACTTTATCTTCCTTCATTTTATATGCTCAACGTTTATTCGACCCGTTACGACAATTTGCCGAAAAATTTACAGCTATTCAAGCAGGTTTAACTGCCGTTGAACGTATTACGAATCTCCTTGATGAAGAAGTTGAAATTCTCGATCCAGAAGGAGATATTAAAAAGTTACCAAATCTTCAAATTAATAGTTCTCAGATAGGTGAAATTAGATTTGAAAATGTCTGGTTTGGTTATAAGCCAAATCAATATGTTCTGAAAAATATTAACTTTACTATTAAACCAGGAGAAAAAATTGCTTTAGTTGGTCCGACTGGAGCAGGAAAAAGTTCTATTATTCGTTTACTTTGTCGTTTATATGATGTGAACAAAGGCAGAATTTTGGTGGATGGAATTAATATTAAAGATTTGCCTCAAGCCGAATTACGAAAACATATTGGTGTGATTCTCCAAGATGGATTTTTATTTGCTGGAGATGTAAAAAGTAATATTACTTTAGGAGAAAAATATTCATTCGAGGAAATTAAAGCCTCAGCAAAAAACACAAATATAGATAAATTTATTGCAGAATTACCCGAAGGATATAATACTCAACTACGAGAACGAGGAGCCAATCTTTCTGGAGGTCAAAAACAGTTATTAGCATTTGCCCGTGCTGCTATTCGTAACCCTAGAATTTTGGTACTTGACGAAGCAACCGCTAATTTAGATGTGGCAACAGAAGCTTTAATTCAATCAGCATTAGAACGACTTTTAGCAGAACGAACAGCTATTATTATTGCTCATAGACTTTCGACAATTAGAAATGTTAACCGAATTTTTGTCTTGAAAAGAGGAGAGTTAATTGAGTCAGGTACTCATCAGGAATTATTACAAAAAGATGGTCTTTATGCTAGTTTATATAAATTGCAAATGTTAGGGAGTTGATGAGTATAGCAATCCTATTTCAATTGTAATATTTTTGTGGTAGTTAGGAGTCAGGAGTCAGAATTGTCAAGGTTTTTCGTCAATCTTAACTATTACAAATCACTTGGAATTACTATCTTTAAACATTCAACAGTCAGCTTATTGCCTTTGTCAGAGAAATTAGTATTAAGAGATTTCTGATAAAAGAAGCGATCGCCTTAATTATAAGTTGAGTAAAAATTAGTGAAAATAATTCTTTTGTTTGTAGTTTTGCTCTAGCCCCTTAAATATTGATTTTATTCCTCAAGTCCTACTACGAACTAAATTACTGATAACTGAAAAACGTGGTTGACAAGAAAATTTGACATGGTATTATAAGCATAATGGGAAAGGTGCGCTCATATATACTCAAATCAATTTATTCAACCCAAATCAAACATATATTTTGGTATTTAGGAAGCGGGTTTAATGCAGTTGTAAGTTTAAGGTTTTTGAAGTAGGTAAATTCAGATATAATTTAGGAAAAAAATTACTCTAAAGTTAGAAGTTTTAAGGCTATAAAATAACTTGAGGAAAGAACAAAAAAATTTGCGGTTAGAAAGAAAATCTAATCTAAGTAGAACCTTAGCAAATCAATTATTAAAGTCAGGAACTTATATATAACTTCATAAACACTTCTGACTTCTGACTTCAAACTTCTGACTTCATAATATTGGCTAGAAGTTATAATAGAAGCTGAAGTAGTATCATTAGAAAAGTTCAAATGCCTAATGCAAGAGACCGAAGAAATTATTAAAATATTAGTTGCTACGATTAAAAAGCTCAAGCAATAAACTTTATACTTCAGCATAACTTCATAAATATTTCTGAGTTTTCACTGCATCAAAACTTCTAACTTCTAACTTCATAAAAACTTCTGACTTCTGACTTCAAACTTCTGACTTCATAAAGGTTGTTCAACAGGAATTTCAATCATAAACTCTGCCCCCTCTCCAGGAGCAGAAAAACATTCTAAATTTCCACCATGTTTTTCCACAATAATTTTATAACTAATAGATAAACCCAAACCAGTACCTTTCTCAACTGATTTAGTAGTAAAAAATCGCTCAAATAAACGCTCCTTAACCTTCTCATCCATACCCAAACCATTATCAATAATTCTAATTTGAACTTGTTTTGATATAACAGTAGTTTTAATCCAAATACTCGGAACCTTACCATGCCAATTATCCTTAACTATTGCCTCCTCCAAAGCATCAATTCCATTGCCAATTAAATTCATAAATACCTGATTAATCATACCCACATAACATTCTACTAAAGGCAATTCTCCATACTCCTTATAAACCTTAATTTCTGGTTTTTTTCCACGAGCTTTGAGACGATTTTTCAAAATTACCAAAGTACCATCAATCCCATCGTGAATATTCATCAGAGTTTTCTTAACATCATCCTTGCGAGAAAAACTACGCAGAGAACGAACAATTTCACGAATTCTTTCTGCTCCTATTTCCATTGCCGATATTACCTTTGGCAAATCCTCCATCATAAAATCTAAATCTATATGCTCTATTTCTTCTTCTATTTCTTCTGGTAAACTTGGAGAATATTCTTGATAAATATGTAGTAAATTCATCATATCTTCAACATAATGATTCAAATGCACAATATTTCCATAGACAGAAGTTACAGGATTATTAATTTCGTGAGCAATACCAGCTACTAACTGACCCAAACTAGACATCTTTTCAGTATTAGTAAGAGTAGTCTCTACCTCATCAAGTTCTTGCAAAGCAGTTTCTAATTCTTGCTTTTGTTGTGTTAACTCAGCCTGAGATTTTTTCAGTGAAGCTTCAGCATTTTTAGTATCAGTAATATCTGTAATAAAACCTTCTAAAGCAATTAATTCTCCTGACTCAGAAAACACCCCTCTTCCCTGTTCCCAAACCCATTTAATTTTTCCAGTCTTAGTAGTAATTCGATAAACTATTTGATAATGTCGATTTTCTTGTATAGCCAACTCTATAGTATTCCATAAAAGTTGTCGATCTTCTGGATAAATTAATTGTGATAAAAATACTTTATTTGAACCTAAAAAATCTTGTGCTTGATAACCAGTTAATGAATAACAACCTTCACTGACAAATTCCGCAGTTCGATTTAGATCGTTGCGAAAACGATAAGCCATACCTGGTAAATTACTCATTAAAGTAGCTAATTTTCTTTGACTTTCCCATAAAGCTTTTTCTGAACATTTCCTGTCAGTAATATCCTTAATAACTGTCAAAAAACAAATTTCATTACTAATATTAATAATATCTACAGACAACAACCAAATCCTAATCCCACCAGATTTTACTCTAAATTCATATTCCTGATTTTGCAAAACTCCTAGTTTTTCCAAATACTCTCGAAATTCAATTCTTTCTTGTTTGTTTACCCATATACCTAAATCTTCTACTGTGTAACCAATAACTTCTTCACGGCGATAACCAATTATCTCCAAAAAACTGTCATTTACTTCTATAAATCTCTCATCTTCAAAAGTAGTAATAATGATTGGGTCGGGACTAGAACTAAATGCTTTTGAGAACTTTTGTTCTGATAACCTCAACCTTGCTTCTGTCTGATTATGTTCTGCAATTTCCTGTTCTAACCGCTCAATAGTTTCCTGCAATTCAATTGCTCGTTTCTCTACCTTGTTTCCTAACTCTTCATTTGCTAGTTTTAATGCTTCTTCTTTTAAGACTTTGCTAGTAATATTAAACACTATCACTTCCCAGCCACTTCTACCATAAAATTCTACTGGAATTATTACCACTTCTGCTGTAAATTCAGATCCATATAAACGTTTACAGCGCCAGTTAAAACGACTTATTCCTGACTCTAATGCGATTTGTAAATATTTTTTAAATAGAAGAATTGAATCTTCCCCTTGAAACTGTTTTGAAGAGCTAAATTCCCAAAGTTTTTTACCACAAAATTCATATTTTTTACTACAGCCGAATAATTCTAAAGCAGTCTGATTACAATCAAAAATACCTTGTTTATCTATCAGTATTATCCCATGTTTACTAGATTTATCTAAATCAATAAATCTTTTATTTGAACTTTTTATCGTCTGACTTAATTGGTTTGAGATACCTACAGTTTTTTGACTATCACTAATATCTCTTGTAATTTGAGAAAAACCTATTAATTGTTTATTTTCATCATATAAAGCTGTAGTAATTACATTAGCCAAGAATAATCCTTTATCTTGCCTCACACATTTTTTTTGTGTTACATATTTACCTTGATTTATAGCTATTTGTAATTCCTTATCTGGTAGGTTATTGTCAATATCTTTTTGAGTATAAAAAGTAGAGAAATGTTTGCCAATAATTTCTTCTGCTTGATATTGATAAATTTTTTCAGCTTCAGAGTTCCAACTTACTACATAGCCATCTGAATCTAAAATAACTATAGCATAATCTTCAATACTTTCTATTAATAATCTTTGTCTTTCTTCTCTTACTCGCAAAGCTGCTTCCGCTTGTTTTCTAGAGGTAATATCTTCAACAATTCCTTCATAATATAAAAAATCTCCCCTTTCATCACAGACTACCCAGGCATTTTCATAAATCCAAATTATTGTACCATCCTGGCGATAAATTTGAGATTCAAATTGAGAAACTTTTCCTTTTTTTTGTAAGATATCAACAAATTCATCATATCGCTGAGGATATACATAAAGTTGATATTTAATATCTGCCAATGCAGCAATCATTTCTGTAGAAGATTCATAACCATAAATACGGGCTAGGGTAGCATTAGCGTTAATATAATATCCCTCAAGTTTTGTTTGGTAAATTCCTACCACTGCATTCTCCAAAATACTGTGATATTTAGCTTCCATTTGCTCTAATGCCTCCTACCTTTTCTAACTGTTAAGAATTTGACTTTCTCTTGACACAATGTATTTGACCACCCCCAGATAGTTTTCTTTATTAAATACATAACTTTATTCTTGAATTATAACCAATAAATAAAGTCTCAGGAAATTTTTGATTTCAAGCCAGAGGTACTGTTAACATAGTTCCTCCGCAGGAGACTAACTGAATTGCGCAGTTCCTCCGCAGGAGGCTAACTGAAATAATACCCTTTTTATAATTATATATTTTGCCATATATTTTTCTTGGAAATCATAATTTTAATTGTTTCCTAGCAATATAATTACTCCTGAGAAAATTGTATATTATTAGCTATTTTTACTTTTAATCATAAATTAATTCTAAATTATACTATAGCAATCCTAAATAGGTTGTAACAAATCAAAAAGTAAATAAAAAAACTGAAACTCCCATCTGTTGCCTGTTGCCTTCTAGAACTGTTCCCTAAAAAACAGTAGGATTTTTGACACAAATATATTAGAGGATTGCTATATTCTATGGATATTAATAAAAATTTGTAACTAATATTAAGACAAGACTTACACCAAACAAACATATTTCTCTTATAGAACCCATTTATATCTCCAGAAAATAGGTGAGAGGGAGAAGCAATTGATAAAAAATGGGTAATAATTGATTTGATGATTGGATTTTCGGAGATATCTAATACACCCCATCTCCCCATCTCTCCACATTCCCCAACTCCCCTACTCTCCATCTATTAAAATTCTCAATAGATCCCAAATGGGTTCTATCGGGAGGCATAGGGTTTGCAAAATCGTTTATTAGGTAAAGTAATCTCAATACTAAATTTTTGCCTTTCTTGTGCCTAAGTCCTGTAATATTGAATTGCAGCTACTAGACTGACACACCTTAAATAGTGCAATAGTAGGGGCGGGTTTTAGTAGAAATTTTCATGCTTACCCTAAGATTTATATAAACCCGCCCTAATGTACATCCATTATATCTGTCGGTCTACTGCAAATACTTCCATAAACAGCAAGCTACACTAATATGAATGAATGGCCTAGTTTATTACAGCAGTTACTTGATGCCCAGTCTTTATCTTCCTCTCAAGCCTCAAATTTAATGCAAGGATGGCTACAAGAGGAAATTCCACCTGTTCTATCAGGAGCAATTTTAGCTGCTTTACAAGCTAAAGGTGTATCTGCTGAAGAATTAGCTGGTATGGCAAAAGTATTACAATCTTTATCTTTGACAAAAGAATACAGCGATAATAATATTCCCATCACTAACTTCCAATACCCAGTCATTGATACCTGTGGTACTGGTGGAGATGGAGCTTCAACATTCAATATTTCTACTGCTGTTGCTTTTGTTGTCGCTGCTGCAGGAGTGCCAGTAGCTAAACATGGCAACCGTTCTGCTTCTGGTAAAGTCGGTTCTGCTGATGTCTTAGAAGCATTAGGAATAGCTTTGAGCGCCCCCACGGAAAAAGTAATATCTGCTTTGTCTGAAGTAGGAGTTACTTTTCTCTTTGCCCCTGGTTGGCATCCAGCAATGAAATCTGTAGTTCCTCTACGTCGTACTTTAAAGGTAAGAACTGTATTTAATCTTTTAGGTCCTTTAGTTAATCCTTTACGTCCTCAAAGTCAAGTTATAGGAGTTTATAATTCTACTTTGGTAGAAACTGTCGCTCAAGCTTTAGGAATATTAGGAGTAAAATCAGCGATCGCTCTCCACGGCAGAGAAAAACTTGATGAAGCTGGTTTAGGCGACATTACAGATATAGCTATTTTATCTCATGGTGAGGTAAAAATGACTGCAGTTAACCCCCAAGATTTAGGCTTAAATTCTGCGCCAATAACTGCTTTACAGGGTGGAGACGTAGAAAAAAATGCTGAAATCTTGCAGAATGTTCTCCAGGGTAAAGGAACCCCTGCGCAAACAGATGTAGTCGCTTTGAATAGTTCTCTAGCACTACAGGTAGCAGGCGTTGTAGCACTAGAAGCTCATGCAGAAGGTATTGCCAAAGCTAAAGATATTCTCCAAAGTGGAGCAGCTTGGTTAAAGTTAGAACAATTAGTTCAGTTCTTATGAACCTGCAAAAACTTCTCTATCTGAAACAGAAACAAAACCTTCTGCCTTCTGCTTTCCTAAAATATTCGTAGGGTTTGGTCTCCCAACCCATTCAACCGGACATGATATATTATTTACTCCTAATTATTGACTACCATGATTTTCTCCTGACTTCTGACTCCTGACTCCTGACTCCTTATTCTGTGCAGCCTCACATAAAATTGTTATAAACATGATGCTTCTAACTACTAGAACGTACCTTTAACTCCACTACTTTCTCTTTAATACTCATATCATATCTACCAAAAAAGTCTTGCCCAAGTAATCCTATCTGTTGTCCAGGAGGTGCGATAGCAACAGTAAATTGTTTGTATTCTAAACCTCCTGCAGAAATAGAAGAAACTAATCCAATTCCTATATCTACTACTCTGCCATCAGCAACTTTTGCAGTTCCCTGACCAGAAGGTATAACTTTCAGGGAGTCTGCCATTTTTTGAGTAATTAAAGTAGAAGTAGCACCAGTATCTAATACCATTTCATAGCTTTGACCATCATTAAAAGTAACATTAACTATAGGGCTACCTTCTTCTCCATTTGTACGTTTAACAATTGGTATTTCATATAACCCTGCTGCTGCAGTCGAAGTTGATACTTCCTCTGGTAAGTCTTCTGGAAACAGGCGACAAACTGATATTGTTAAGTCTTTCCTATTTCCTGCTTCATCAAGCATAAAGCATCCTGGATATTCTTGGGCGATCGCAGCCGTACAAATTAATGTTGTCAGCAATATTGATGGTATTTGCCAAAATCTGGTTTTCCTCTGTTGTTTATGCTTAACCAGATTTCTATCAGAAGAATTATAGAGTGAAGAATTTTCCATCATAATTACTTTTTAAGAATTTCAATTATTTGTTTATTGTTAAGTTTTAAACTTTAAGCTAATTTTATCTTATTTAATTGATGAATGTAATCTGTACTTGTGACTACTACATTTTTCGTAAACCTAATATATTCTCAATGACCTAAGTAAATATTCTGACTTTATATTGAAATTAAATTACTAATTAATTGAGAGGAATTAAAATGTCAATCTCACCTCAACCTGCTCTTCTGGTACTAGCAGATGGAACTTCTTATAGTGGCTTATCTTTCGGCGCTCCAGGAACTACCATCGGAGAAGTGGTATTTAACACAGGAATGACTGGTTATCAGGAAGTTCTCACAGACCCAAGTTATCGTGGGCAAATAGTTACTTTTACTTACCCAGAATTAGGAAATACAGGAGTTAATCCTGAAGACGAAGAGTCCAATCAACCACAAATTAAAGGTGCGATCGCTCGTAATATTTGTCCGCGTCCTAGTAACTGGCGGTCTACTCAATCTTTATCAGAGTATCTTATAAAACATAAAATTCCAGGAATTTATGGTATAGATACCCGTGCTTTGACTCGAAAAATTAGAACTGTGGGAGCAATGAATGGGGCAATTTCTACAGAAATTCTTGACCCAACTGAATTATTAGAAAAAGTTCAGTCTGCTCCTAGTATGGCTGGATTAAATTTAGTTCAGGAAGTAACAACGAAGGAAGTTTATCAATGGTCTGAAGCAACTAATCCAGATTGGGAGTTTAACCCTTCTGTTTCTGGAGATGGTGGAGAACAATTTACAGTTGTGGCCATTGACTTTGGAGTGAAAAAAAATATTCTGCGACGTTTAGCCAGTTATGGTTGTCGAGTAGTGGTTGTTCCTGCTAGTACACCACCAGAGGAGATTCTCAAGTATAACCCTGATGGTATCTTTCTTTCTAATGGTCCAGGAGACCCATCTGCTGTGACAGAAGGTATTGAAACTACTAAGGAGTTACTAAAATCATCTAAGCCTGTATTTGGCATTTGTATGGGACATCAAGTCCTGGGTCTGGCCTTGGGAGCAGACACTTTTAAACTAAAATTTGGTCATCGCGGTCTTAATCAGCCTGCGGGTTTGGAGCAACAAGTTGAGATTACCAGTCAAAATCATGGATTTGCAATTAATGCAGATTCTTTAGTGCCTGAAGTAGAAATTACTCATCTCAACTTGAATGACCGAACTGTTGCTGGTTTACGACATAAATCTTTACCTTTGTTCTCAGTGCAGTACCATCCTGAAGCAAGTCCCGGCCCTCACGATGCCGATTACTTGTTTGAACGTTTTGTTCAAACAATGCGAGATAATCGAAAAGCTAAAGTCTAGAATTGATATTCTGATTGCCTTTAACTGCAAATTCAAATCAGCTTCTGTGTCAAAATCTTGACTATTGTCAAAATGGTAATAATTTTTTCTAGATATTTGTCTCTTTCAAAGAGTCATATTGTAGTAGACAAATTTCACTTCAGGAAGTATAATAGTTACTTTAATTATGCAAAATCAAGCTAGGAGGGTGTTATTCCTGAGCCTAAGCAATTAAACCTGACTGTTAGCCTGAGAGGCTCTCACGAAGTCAGGGATAACTACCAGCTATTCCGCCTAACAGGGTTATTAGATGCCTTCTCAGAAGGTATTTTTAGCAAAACCCTGAAGACAAAAATCGATCAAGGACCAAAAAATATTATTTTGGACTTGTCCAAGATAGACTTTGTTGATAGCTCTGGGTTAGGAGCACTTGTGCAACTGGTAAAGCATACCAAAGAATCTGAAGGTAGTTTGCAGATAGTTTCCAATGCCCGTGTGACTCAAACTGTTAAGTTGGTTCGTTTAGAGAAGTTTTTGTCTTTACGAACTACATTAGATGAAGCTATAGAGAATGTCAAGAAATCTTGACGAAGCCAGGCAAGGACCGATTATCTAATCTAGATAGATGTTATCTCCCGTTAACCAGCAAAACTCTGGACGGGAGTAGGTCAAGCCTATTGACTCTCTTACCGTTCAGCAATAATTAAAGTCTTAAGCCTCCCCTTGGCTGTGTCGCGTTGTCCTTCTACAAAGAGATAAAAAAGGAAATTTCGGATTTTTGTACTTTACGACTTCAGCGGTCGGTATTGATGACTGAAATGACCTTTCAGGTATAAAATTAGATTCTTGGTTATACTCCTCTTAAGTAGAATTATAAGAATCTATAGCGTTATAATATCTACTAAAAATGAATATACAAATATTCTAGCCTGACTTCTACTAACTGCTGGGAAGTAGAATCATTCAAATAAGTATGGGTTTATTATTGTATAAGATATGGTATAAATAGAAAATTAAACAAGTTTTGCCCAAGTATTGATAAGTTTCTCAGAGTAGAAAAAAAGAGTCTCTGACAAAGACAGAGAGGTTGTTTGAGTGTAAAAATTGTGGTTTCAGTAGGGAAATGAGACTTAAATGCTAGGTTCTGAATTTGTTAACTGCATGGGTATCAAAAAAGCTGAAGCAATATTTTATCAAGTAGAAAGGCTAGTCTCACAAGGAGAATAATCAGTTTGCAGCAGTTAAACCCTCTTACCTTAACGCCAGCAGAAATTCAAAAAATTTCCCCCTCAGCTTGGGCATATTTGGGAGATGCAGTTTACGAACTGTATATTCGGAATTATTACTTGATACCACCAAAGCGATCGCGTTATTATCATCAATTAGTTGTGGCCCAAGTTAGGGCAGAAACTCAAGCCGATCATTTACATAATTTGAAACCCCACCTCACCAGTGCAGAATTAGATATTCTGAAACGAGGACGTAATGCTGCTTTTAGGAAACCAAAAAGATTAGACCCAGATATTTATCAACAGGCTACCAGTTTAGAGACTTTAATTGGATACTTATATTTAACCGATCCCCAAAGGTTAAATCAATTACTAGGTTACATAGAATTAGATTAATATTGGATTAATATTTTCATACCATTAGCCGATAGACATTTCCAAAAATCAAAAGTAAAATCAATTTATATCCATAAATTATCAATTATTATTCCCTGTTCCCTCTTTTATGGAGATGTTTAGTAATAATAAATAAAATTAATTATGACACTCTTATTTATCAATTATTTTCCCCTACTCCCTACTCCCTACTCCCTACTCCCTATTTGATATAAGTTATGTCTACAAAAAATTCTCAATTAAATCCTCAAGAAAAACCGCAAAAAAAGAAACAAATTAAACTTAAGGATAGGCGCTCAAAAAATGAGACTTCAGCAAATGTCAATGACGAAGATGACGATCTAATCTATGGACGACATACTGTGCAAGCTGCCCTCCAAAGTGAGCGATATTTAAACCGCATCTGGATTATTTCTCCACTGCGATACGATCCCCGGTTTCATACATTGCTTAATGAGGCTAAAACAAAAGGTACAATTATAGATGAAGTAGATGACAGACGCCTAGATCAAATTACCCAGAGAAAAAATCATCAGGGTATAGCAGCTCAAATATCTCCTTACGAGTATAAAGAACTTCACGAATTAATTTCTCAAGCAAAATCCAAAACCGAGCAACCTGTATTGCTAGTAGCTGATGGTATCAACGATCCCCATAACTTAGGAGCCATTATTCGCACTGGTGAAGCTATGGGAATACAAGGTTTAATTATTCCACAAAGACGAGCAGTGGGAATAACTTCAACTGTAACAAAAGTTGCAGCAGGAGCCTTAGAAAATTTTCCTGTAGCTAGAGTTGTTAATCTTAGCAATGCTTTGGAAGAATTGAAGAAAGAGGGCTTCTGGATATATGGTACTGTGGCAAATGATGGAGAACTGATTCATACAGTAAAATTTACTGGAGCTATTGTCCTGGTGGTTGGTAGTGAAGCAGAAGGTTTAAGTCTTCTCATTCAAAAAAACTGTGACGTCTTAGTTTCTATACCAATGTCAGGAAGTACGCCTAGTTTAAATGTATCAGTAGCAACGGGTATGGCCATTTATGAAATCCATCGCCAACGCTGGTCAAAAAATTTGCGTATGTAGTAAAAAATATAGCAATCCTATTTGAGTCGTGTCTAAAATTTCCTTGCTTTTAGGGAACAAGGAACAGGGAACAGGGAACAGGTGGGAGTTTCGGGGGGGTTTTATTTATTTTAGTTGCGTAGTATAACGAAGCAGAGACATAATATACTTGAAAATGGGTTGAGCAATTTTCTGGAAATGTCGCAAGAGAACTACTGTTAAATTGCGATCTTGATTAATAGTTAGATGGGGCATTAAAACTGTAGAATGAATAAAGTTCTGCGCAAAACTACTCAACATCCTTATCCTGATGGAGATACTGCGTGTTATATGTAGTAGAGCATTCCAGAATGGAAAAAACGTTTGCGGAGCATTCCAAAACGGAAAGTTGTGCGCTAGCAAAACGGTTGGAAGTCAGGAATAATTTTGATAATTTCGACCTGACTCCTGGGTAAAAGCTTTATGGGGTAAAACATCTCCACTGTCACCTGTGGTATCCACAATTGATTGGGGTAAAAGCCTTAGACTCAAGGTTTATTTCTCCAAAATTGCTTTGTTCTAACTACAACTTCAATTGCGACTCGCCAACTAATCGATAGTTATCTAATCAAAGCCAATACCTGAAAATCTCTTCTACAAGTGAATTAATGATATAGCGCTACGCGCTAGGGAATAGGGAATAGGGAATAGGGAATAGTAGACTAATAAAGGGTTTTAGGATTTAGAAATGTCAAACACCTTAATGCGTAGCGCTATATATCCCAAAACTCACCCTTTTCACTATCATTAAAACTCACTATAATTTGCACAGTTTAGTTTAATTATGGATTAAACTTTCCCTGGATAGTTAGTTTATAACTTCTGAATCTGGAAGTTATAGGTATTATCAGGAATTAAAATCAGTACGTTCAATAATCAATTACTAATACTCAGATTCTTAAATAACATGGAAGAAACATTAGTCAATTTTATCAACTTCTCCGGAATAGCTTGGTGGGTTAAAATTTTTACTGTAGATCCCCGTTGCACTTATTATTTTGGCCCCTTTTTGACAAGTGAAGAAGCTAAAGCTGCTGAAGCGGGTTACTTAGAAGATTTAAAAGGTGAAGGGGCTCAAGGTATTCAGGTATCTATTCAGCAGTGTCAACCTGTAGAGTTGACTATATATAATGATGAATTAGAGAACAGTGGCGATGAGATAATGGTAAATTCTCTATTTAACTAGAGTTAGGTGCGTATCAGAATTTTAGATAGACTCGCTACGGGGATCTTGTTTCTGTTTATGGAGATTTATACCTTGATTGGTCTTGGTAACAGAGGGTTTCTATCCGCAAGACTGAGATAATTACTGTTATCTCCCTTGTGATTAGCTAAATCTAGTTATCATTAGGAAGTCTAAAATGTGTTTGGTGATGCTCTATCCAGTTCTTAATATCTGTGAGGACTTGGTTAGGAATTTCCCAAGGAAATAAATGGGCAGTATTAGGGTAGCATTGCCAAGCAGCATTTTTGAGGTGAAGAGCAGTTTCTTGACTTGACTCAGAGGTAATATGGCGATCGCCCTCTCCTGCTAATACTAAGCAAGGAGATTGAATCTGAGGTATATCGGCCAATCTATTATAACCAGCTCTTAAAGCTTGATTTAAGGCTCTAGTTGCTTGTTTAGAAGTTTGCAAATAAGCGGGAACTGCTTCTTTTGCTAAGTAGTGATAGGTGGCAGGAGTATGGCGTGAGATAAGATATCTAAATAGCGATCGCTTGCCAAAAGTATTAATATTCCATTGCCAACCAGGGAAAAACCAATTTATGATTCCTGCTAAACCTGTATAAAGGTTATCTTGCCAAGTTATTGGTGGGTGATTATTTCGAGGTTTTGCTGCTGTACCTATTAATATTAAACCTGCGACTTGCTCCGGGTTTCTCAAAGCTAACTCCATCCCAATAATTCCACCTAAAGACCATCCTAATATTAAGTATCTAGAAATTTGTAATTGTTCTAGAAGTTTTTCTAAGTCTATTAAGTGTTGAGTCATTTCAAAGTTGGTTTTGGTATAACTTTTGCCATATCCTCTTAAGTCTGGAGCAATAGTTTTAAAGTTTTGGCACAAAGAGTTAGTAAAGACTGACAGACATTGAGCTGAACCTGGGTGTCCGTGGAGACAGAGAATAGGAAAACCTTCACCTTGGAGTTGAAAATGTAATTTAGCAGGTTCAATAATCATTTTTCTCTGTTGAACAGTGATTTTATTTTCAGACATTTATTTCTTTATTTAATTCCTATTTTTGATTAGGGCTTGCTGATTAAATCTAAAAGCATTGACAGATATAGGTTTTATAAACTTTAAGTATTTAAAAAGTACCAGTTTTTTAGCTATTCATGCTCAAAAAGTTAGGATTCTGGGTTGACTCATGGCTAAAAAATCAAGGGATAATTTCCCCTTCTGCCTCCTCTAAATTACCCCTGACTCCTGACTTCCCCTCCTGGGAGGGGTGGGGGTGGGTTGACTCCTACCCCTACTAAAATACTTTTTCAGCAAATCCTAATTACACTAGAGTAAATCCTCAAATATTTGCTAATTATGCCAAATTTTCTAGAGGTTTTGCTTCTAATTTTTATATTTGTTTGCTTAGTGTTAAGAGTTCATTGTATTCTTTATCTGTTAGAGTTTCTGCGTCTCGTTTAGTCATCAGTTGCTCATATTTTTGCTTAGTTTCTAAGATAATACTTTGATTTATTTTTGTAAACAATTTGGCTTCTACTTCTGGTCATTTTGAGTTACGACATTTAGCTTTGAGGGCAATTGTTTGTGATGGAAATTGCTCAAATGTTCATTATCAAATGTTAAAGAGGTAATTATTCATTATCTATTATCAATTAATGAACTGCCAACATCTCCAATAACTCCGCCTCACTCAACTGTTTCACCCCTAACTTTTCTGCCTTTTCTAACTTAGAACCTGCATCTTCTCCCACCACAATAAAATCAGTCTTAGAACTCACCGAACTTGTCACCTTCCCACCAGCATTTTGAATCAAATTTTTCGCCTCATCTCGCTTCAACGTTGGCAAAGTTCCAGTCAATACAAAAGTTTTCCCTGTTAGCAAAGCATCTTGCTCTTCTACCAAATTACTTGTAGAACCTTTACTCTCCAAAGTCACACCAGCAGTTTCCAAACGCGCCACCAAATTCTGATTTGCTGGTACTTGAAACCACTGTTCCACAGACTGAGCAATTTCCGGCCCAATACCATACACTGCTTCAATATCACTTACCTTTGCTTGTCCTAACTTTGCCACAGTCGGAAATTTCTGAGTTAACAACTCTGCATTTACACTACCCACATGACGAATACCCAAACCATAAAGCACCCGCTCCCAGGGTTGAGCTTTAGAAGTAGCGATCGCTTCTACCAACTTACTCGCCGACTTTTCCCCCATCCGTTCCAAGGTAGTCAAATCTTCTACAGTCAAATTATATAAATCTGCTACAGACTGAACCAAACCACTATTAACCATTTGCTGGACTAACTTTTCCCCCAAACCATTGATATCCAGAGCGCCCCTAGACGCCCAATGTGCCAATGAACCCCGCAGAATAGCAGGACATGAAGTATTAATACATCTAGTTACTGCCTCATCTCTAGGTTTAATTACAGGTTGACTACATTCTGGACACTGAGTGGGCATTTGAAATCTTTTGGCCTTTGTTGATCGTAATTCTGGTAAAACTCTTACTACTTCTGGTATGATTTCCCCTGCCTTCCTAACTATTACTGTGTCCCCAATATGTAAGTCCAGTTCTGCCAAGCGATCGCTATTATGTAGGGATGCCCTTTGTACGGTTGTGCCTGCCAACTGAACTGGTTTTAATTCGGCCACGGGAGTCAGTGCCCCAGTACGGCCCACTTGAACTGTAACTGCTTGGACCATTGTGGGAATTTCTTCAGCGGGATATTTGAGAGCGATCGCCCACCGAGGAAATTTTTGAGTAAATCCCAATTTTTTTTGTAGTGGTAAAGAATTAAGTTTAACTACCACTCCATCAGTTAAATAAGGTAAATTTTGTCGTTCTTTATCCCAGTATTGATAATATGCTTCAACTTTATCTAAAGAAGAACAAAGTTTACGGTTAGGATTAACTTTAAAACCGAATTTTTGGAGTAATTCTAAATATTCCCACTGAGTAGAAAATTTAGAAAATTCTGATTTATTTTCTTCTAAATAAAGTGTATAAGCAAAAAAATCTAGTCGGCGTTGAGCAACTATTTTTGAGTCTAATTGTCTTAAAGTACCTGCTGCTGCATTGCGAGGATTGGCAAATAGATTTTCTCCAATTTTTTCTCTTTGAGCGTTTATATTTTCAAATACATTTATTGATAAAAAAGCTTCACCTCGAACTTCTACTCTTGGAGGCGGATTATCAATTTTAAGTTTTAAGGGAATACTATTAATTGTCTTGACATTTTGAGTAATATCTTCCCCCATAATTCCATCACCGCGAGTAGCACCTCGTACTAATAAACCATTTTCATAAGTTAGAGCTAAAGCAGAACCATCAATTTTTAATTCACAAACATAATCCAAAGTTGCTAGGTCTATTTCATCATAACTTGACTCATTACTAGAGTCATAATTTTGACTTTTTACTTCTAACTTTTTACTTTCACTCAAGTCATAATTGTCACTTTTTACTTTTGAATTTTGAATTTTGAATTTATAAGTTGACTCATCACTAGAATCATACTTTTGAATTTTGAATTTTGAATTTTGAATTTGACCTTGACTTTTTACTTCTAACTTTTTACTTCTAACTTTTGAATTTTGACTTTGAAAACGTTCTTGCCAACTTTTTAATTCTTCTATATTAAAAGCATTTTCCAGACTATAAAGAGGAATATTATGTTTAACTGATACAAACTTAGTTGCTGGTTTTTCTCCCACTCTTTGAGTAGGACTATCTGGAACAATTAATTGAGGATATTTACTTTCTAATTCCTGTAATTCTCGAAGTAGTTTATCGTAAACAGCATCTTCCATAATTGGGTTATCAAGAACATAGTAAGCATAACTAGCATCTTGAAGTTTTTCCCTTAATTGTTGAGTGTATTGCTCAACTTCTGGTGTTAATTTTGCCACGATTTATAAATTCCTCGATCTACTTTTTAAACTCCTGCTTCTATCTACTTATAAATTAAAATTTGGCAAATCACGAAATTGAACTACCAATTCTTGATTATTGACACTTTGAGCATCATTGTTACCTGGTTTTTTACCATTACCTATTTTATCCTCCTTACGTTCATGTTCTACCTGAAAGACATTTGCATAAAGATTAGCAATAATTTGTTTTCCACTTTGAGTTAATTCCAAATAATTAATAGCGGCAGGAATATAAGGATAAACTCCATTCCAGTAAAATTTTGCATAGCTCCGTCGGAGATCCCCAGGAGATTTATAACCTAAAACTTTATTAGTACCAACTTCTTCAAATTCATAAAATAAAGCACTAATTTTCAGCAAATAATTAGGGTCACTTAATTGACCGATTAAATCTGCCGCCCTTGATAAACCAGAAAAATTATTTCTATCTTGATGAGTTTCTGCTTCTGGAACAGGAAAACGAGTTAATTCAATATTACGTTTAATTTGGTCTGCATCAATTAATCGATGACCACCAAAACGTTCATCTATTACTAACTTACCTCGGTCAACATGATAAGGTGTCAGACTTGCCGCAGTAGCACCTTCTGACAAAGAAACCATCCCACCATCTATCCCTGTAGCATATAAACCTAATAATTCTTGGTCTGCTCTACAGACTCCTTTGGTATAGCCAAGATCGTGACACAATAAAGAAATAATATAATGTAACCAATCTTCAGGAGAAACTCCACCTTCACGAATGTGCTTACCCCGCAAAATTTCTTGCCCAACAAGAGTAACTAACATTGTGTGTTCAGTATTGTGATATAATGCGTCACAATTAGCGATATTTTCCAGAGCCATATTTCCTGCCCAGGCAATAATTTCTGGATAGTCAGGTTTAAAATTACCATAAGTACGATGGTATCCTGCTTGTAGCTCCTTAACAAAAGTGTCTATTAATATTTGTGTTGGATTAAACATGACTATTTTTTTGCACTCCAGTATATAAGTATTATTCTGATAGCTTGAGCTGTAGCAGTTAGCCGTTAATTTATCAATATTATCAGAACTTGCTTTTATAATTAGTTTATTTGCAAGTCTAAAATATCAATAAATTATTTTTTTAGTTTGACTTTTATATTGTCTGCTTAGTTTAAAATTAACAAAAATTTATGGCTTCGCCAAGATACTTGTCAATAATTGATAATTGATAATGGATAATTGATAATTACCTCTCCCTAAAACGGATAGGATTGAATAAAAAGAAAATAAATTCATTGTTTCTCCACGGCGAGTGAGAGGCTTTAAACCTTAATTATTCGGTCAAAATAAGAAGATATTATTGCTACGGGTCATTTCAGTTAACAGTTATCAGCGAGTGATACCTCCTACAATAGGGAGGCTTGAAATATGGAATATTATTTTTTATCCCCTTAAAAGAGGATACTTGAGACCAAAATTTTTTGGTCAGGCAAAAACCAAAAGGCAAAAGTTTGCTAAAAGAGGTTTTCAGTATATACCAATATTCTAAACTTAATTGGTACTACTGTACTACCTGAATTTAGGAAATTGTGGACATTGAGATTAATCGGACTTGATACTCTTTGTCTACTGTAGTTTTATTTGTGGGACATATTTTAGAAATGAATTTTGCAAGACAGGAAAATTAAATTTGAAGGCTTATTTTTCATAAAAGTCTAATTTAGGAGTCAGAGTGCAAAAGCTATGAACTGTTTTAAAAATACTTTTTTCTCACATGCTCACTGCTAATAGCTGTTTGGGCAGCATTCCGCAGGAAATGCTTACATTAAAACTACCATAAAAGACTTATCAATAGTAATTAAATAGGTCTAAAATTGGTTCTATATTACTGACCAAAGAAATATGATTAAAAATATATAAATACTAATATAATCAGACAAACAAGTTATTCAGAAAAGTATTATGGTAACTGCAACAGAAGAAGATATTTTTATTGGTACTACAATCGATCTTTTCAGGCCACCTCCAGATAATGAAGACGGAGATAATAACGGTAGTAATGGGACAAGTCCCGATGGAGGTGGAGGTTCTGGAGGTTCTGGAAGTTCGTTCAATGAAATTCTGCTAACAGAAGATGACGATGAGACTATTGGTTCAGCAGGAGCAGATTCAATTGTCGGATTGGCAGGTAGAGATTCTATAGAAGGTAGAGGTGGAGGAGATATAATTTTTGGCAATGAAGGTAATGATACAGTTCTGGGAGGATTGGGTGATGATTCCCTATTTGGTAATCAACAACAAGATTCTCTGTTAGGGGATGAAGGTGAAGATACATTGTGGGGTGGTCGGGATAATGACTTTCTAGATGGAGGTAATGATGAAGACACACTTTTTGGCAATAGAGGGAATGACTGTCTTTTTGGAAGTTTAGAGGATGATTGTCTATACGGAGGTAAAGGAAATGATTGTCTAGATGGAGGTGAAGGTGATGATATTCTAGCAGGCGATCGCGGCTCTGACACTTTAACAGGAGGAACTGGAGAAGATACATTCATTCTTGCTGAAAACACAGGTGGTCTCGGTCTATCAGAAGCAGATATTATTACTGATTATAATGCTGATGATGATGAAATTGGATTAATTGATGGTTTGAGTCGTAGTGATCTGCAATTTGAGACAACGGTTGTAGGAGGGGAAAATGGGGAAAATGGAGTAGTTATTAGGTTAAGGAATGATGAAGAAGATTTTCTGGCAATAGTTCTTGGTATAGTCGATGAAGATGACCTTGACTTCACAATTATTTGAGACAACATTGGAGTTTGAGTGTGAGAGGTATGCGAGAAAAGTCAGTTTTTATTAATATAGCTTGCGTATTTTCCAGATCCTGTACTCCCTACCCTATTCCCTATTCCCTATTCCCTATTCCCTCTTAGTATAATGCAAGGATTTCTGAATCTTAACAAACCATCTGGTATGACTTCCCATGACTGTGTAGCAAAGGTACGAAAGTTGCTACGTCTCAAGCGTGTAGGGCATGGAGGAACTCTCGACCCTCCTGCTACTGGAGTTTTACCTATTGCAGTAGGAAAGGCAACGAGATTATTACAATTTCTCCCCTCACAAAAAGCTTATATTGGTACAGTCAGATTTGGTACGATAACTGCTACTGATGACTTAGAGGGAGAAATTGTTCAATCTACCCCAGCACCAGAGTTAACGTTGTCTGATATTGAAGCAGTGCTGCCAATTTTTTTAGGTAAAATTGAGCAAATTCCACCGAGTTATAGTGCAATACAGGTAAAAGGAAAGCGACTTTATGATTTAGCGCGTCAGGGAAAAACAGTTGAAGTTCCTACTCGTATTGTTGAAGTGTTTAATATAGAAATTCTTGACTGGCGACCTGGAGATTTTCCAGAAGTAGATTTGGCGATCGCTTGTGGTAGTGGTACTTATATTCGAGCGATCGCCCGTGACTTAGGTGCAATTTTAAATACTGGCGGAACTTTAGCTGCTTTAACCAGAACAGAAAGTAGTGGTTTTTCTGGGGAAAATAGTCTCACTTTTGCAGAAGTGGAAAGTCAGTTACAGGAAAATAAATTTAGTCTTTTATCTATGGAAATACCATTGGCACATTTACCAGGGATATTTTTAGTTGCGGAAGATGGAAAAAGATGGTGTCAAGGTCAACGTTTACCCTATCAAAAAAGATGGGAAATAGAAGCTGAAAAAACTGAGCATCATTTCCGAGTATATAATCTAGAAGGTGAATTTCTAGGTATTGGCCAGTTAATTAAGTCTGAGCAAAATTTATTATTAGCACCTCAAGTTGTAATTACTAATTAATATAGAATCCGGGTAATTAGTTATCGTACTCCTTAGGAGTCAGGAGTGGTAGGGGCGAATGGCCATTCGCCCGTACAGGAGTCAGGAGAAATATTGGATTTGAACTATTGAATTTTTAAATTCGTATTCAATACAACATCTGTCAGTTGAGAAAGTAATTTTGCAATTACTATATAACCGGATTTTATATATAGCGCTACGCGCTAGGGAATAGGGAATAGGGAATAGGGAATAGTAAACTGTTAAAGGGTTCCAGGATTTAGAAATGTCCTAACCTTAATGCGTAGTGCTATAACTATAACAATCCTAAATTATTTGAGAATTTTTAGTAAGCTGTTAGGCATTTAAACCACATATTTGTTGTTTGACTACATCAAATTCTTGAGATACACAAATTTTTGATTTTGAGTAAATTATAGGGATAATTATCTTGTAATTCTCTCTACACCTAGAGGTAATCGGTATGAAGGTACTACCCTATTCCCTATTCCCTATTCCCTATTCCCTAGCGCGTAGCGCTATATGAGTTTAGTTAAGCTAAAATTAAATCAATGTAGAAAATATCAAATACCCACAATCTAAATTATGAAGCTGCTTTACAAAAAAAACTCAAAAATAAGCAAAATGGCGGATGGAAAAGAGGCAGAAAGTATGAGCAGCGATAAGTATTGTCTTTTAAGTAACAATAATAAGTAAGAAAATTTCCGCAAAAATTCTGATATATAAACGCGATTCTACTAAAAAATCAGTAGAACAAACCATGACAAAATCAAAGAAATATTAAATAATAAAGGTGGTATCTATATTATACTTCTCTGTTTATTAGTACATCAAAATTAAATGTCACTACCATGTTGAAGGTTAAATAATTATGTCAGCATCAACAGTAGGCTATATTAAGCTGGCAAATACCCTTAGTATAGTTAGTCAAAAACAAGTTACTGGTAAGTTAGTTGTCGCTCATGGCAATCAAGAATGGCAACTTTACTTCCTATTTGGTCATCTCCTATATGCAAGTGGAGGAAAACATTCTACTAGACGTTGGCATCGAGCTATTAGCCAACATTGTCCTAACTTGAAATTTGAAGTTAATCAGTTAACCAATAATCAATTGTGGGAATATAAATTCTTACAAACAGCTATTAGTGAAGATCAGATAACTTTAGCTCAAGCTAAGGCAATTTTGCGTACTATTGCCGAGGAAGTTTTTTTTGCTATTATTAGTCAACCAGGTTTAACAAGAAGATGGCATCCGCAGAAACATCCTAGTTCTCAAACAGCTCTGAGTTTACTGTTATCCAGACTAGAAATTAAAGAAGTTCTGAGTTCAGCAAAAAGAGTTTTGACATCTTTACAAGAGGAAGGTTTATGGCACATTAATCCTGATAGTACCCCTGTTGTGAGAGATAAAAATAACTTGCTAGATAGAGAAAATTCAGACTTATTTTTGAGAGTAAATAAGTTATTAAATGGCGATAGAACAATTTGGGATATTGCATTTTTAATGAAAATGTCATTAGTGGAAGTAGCTCGGAATTTACATGATTTTGAACAACGGGGTTTAATTTATTTTAAGCAAGTAGAAGATTGGCTTTCTCCCCCAGAAAAATCACGCGTAGTATCTGTAGAAAATAGTCGGCCTAAAGCTACAATTGCTTGTCTTGATGATAGTTATCTTGTGGGTAGTTTTTTGGAGAAAATTCTCCAGCCATTAGGATATAAAGTTGTGCATATTCAAGATCCAATTAAAGGGTTAGCAGTCCTAGAAGATTCTCAACCTGATTTAATTTTTTTGGATTTAGTGATGCCTAAAGTTAGTGGTTATACAATATGTGATTTTTTACGCAAAACTACTATGTTTAAAGATACACCAATTGTATTTTTATCGACTCAAGATGGTATTATCGATCGGACTAGAGCTAAGTTAATAGGTGCTAATGATTATCTATGTAAATCTTCTAGCCCAGAAAAAGTTGTGGAAGTCGTAGCAAAATATGTAAATAGACAAGAGTCTAAAACTTCCCAAATTATCAGTTTAGAACGAGCATATAATTTTACTTGTTTGGCTGTAGAAACCTAATGATTTTTTTTGCTCTATCAAGTGATTGATGATTACATATACTGAATTGAAACTTTTCATTCTAAATCCTGTAAGTCTCCAATCAAAATGCTCCCCTACCTAACTCCTGACTCCTAATAAATAACCTAGTCATTGGCAGCAAAGATTTATCAAATTAGTATAATACCATAATGACGATAATTAAAATAATTTAATCAGATTTATCTTTGATTAAAAACGGATATTGAATCTAATAAATTATATTTGAACTATTTATTCTGACTCCTAAATAATAAGCAGCAATCTAAATATTTGTCGCAAATATTTATCAAAATGTTATAAGATATGATATTTAGAACAATATTAATTACAGATACTGAGGATTATTCTGGTTTTTATATTTTTCTCAACTAGGCAATTTATTGGGCACAAATACTTATTGCCACCGCATATTTGAGAAAAAATAAATAAAATATAAAAATAGTTGAGATTATGACGAAAAAAGTTAAATTAAATGTTTGAGTTAACAGCTCCAGAAGCTAACAGCTAAGAGTTGTAAGTGACAAGAGAGTTTTTAATATTAGAGAAAAGTACAATATAGTTTCATCAAATAATGTGAAAAACTATATACTATAAAAATAATATAGTTAACGAATAATATATGCTAGTAACTAATACAGGGTGCAATAAAATATGGAATGCTTTGGCTGTACTTGGCCAGAAAGAAGCAACAGGCAAACTAATTATAGATAATGGCGAACAAGAATGGCAGATTTACTTTTGTCGGGGACTAATGTTATATGCCACAGGAGGATTACATCAAACGAGACGTTGGTATAGAGCAGTTAGTCAACATTGTCAAAATTTAAAATTTAATGCTGGTTTACTATCTAATGAAGAATTATGGGAATATCAACTTCTCAAACAAGGTATTACGCAAGAGCAAATAACTTTAGAAGAAGCAAAAGCAATTATCCGTAGAAGCAGCTATGAAATATTATTTTCTTTAGCAAGCCAACCAGTATTAAATTTAAACTGGCATTCTTATCAAAAATTAACTTCAGAAATGGTTGCCAAATTAGCATTATCTCCAGCAGAATTAAAACAAGTTCTAGAAGGAGTACAAAAACTTTGGAAACGTTGGCAAAAAATGGGTATTAGTGAGATTTTACCAGAGCAAGCTCCGATAGTTAAAAAATCTGTCAACTTACAAACTCGTCTCTCTACAGCATCTTTAGAGGCGATTACTAATCAATTTAATGGTCAAAATACTTTGTGGGATATTGCAGTGCAAAAGAAGCAATGTTTAGCCCTAACAACTCGTACTTTATATCATTTTTTTAAACAAGGTTTAATAGAAGTTCGAGCAGTACCAGATTTACCCTCTCCTTTAGAACAATTACGCTTAGTTTACTGTTCGATACGCAACAGAATTCCAATAGCTTGTATAGATTCTACACCAACAACAGGTAATTTTTTAGAGCAAATTCTAATGCCTAAAGGATATAAAATTGAAAAAATTACTGATCCAATGGAAGGAATAGGATTAATGGCTAAAAAGCCACCTCAATTAATATTTATGGATTTAGTTATACCTAATGTTAATGGTTATGCACTCTGTAATTTTTTGCGGACAGCTCCTGCTTATAAAGATACTCCTATTATTATTTATTCTGGGGAAGATAGTTGGATAAATCGGGTTAGAGCGCAAGTAGCAGGTGCAACAGATTTTTTGAGAAAACCTGCAAGTGCAAATAAAATTTTAGAAATAGTAGAAAAATACTTAAAGTCAAAAAAACAGCAATCTAAAAGTCAAAGTAACTTAGTCAGATCCCAGTCATTGGTTTTGGCAAGGTAATTGAATGGAGTTTAATACACAATAGAAATCTCCGAAAAAGATATAGACTTTTTCCTTCTAGTAGGGAACAGGGAACAGGGAATATATTTTCACGAAAAAGATACGAAAAATGATTTTTTCTGTTGATTTGACAACTCTAGCTTATTTAAAATAAATAGCAAGTTTATTTTCTGGAGAGGTCTAATAATAAAAATTTAACTAAGTAGTTAGGATAAAAGCTGATGATGTAGGTAAATAGAACAGTCAACTGTATCAAAAAATTACCAATGACAGAATCAACAACGCCCAAAATGCGAACCGAAAGCGATAGTATGGGAAAAATAGAAGTGCCAGCAGACCGTTATTGGGGCGCTCAAACTCAGCGATCGCTTATCTACTTCTCTATTGGGCAAGACTATATTCCACCAGAAGTTATCAAAGCATTTGCTATCCTGAAAAAAGCAGTTGCTCAAACTAACCAGGAACTGGGTAAACTTCCAGAAGACAAAACAAAATTAATCGTTCAAGCAGCAGAAGAAATTATTGCGGGAAAACTAGATGGAAATTTCCCACTACGAGTTTGGATGACAGGAAGTGGCACCCAATGCAACATGAATGTTAACGAAGTTATAGCTAACCGGGCGATCGAAATTGCTGGTGGAGAAATGGGAAGCAAAAACCCTATACATCCTAACGATCATGTTAATATGTCGCAGTCATCTAACGACACATTCCCGACTGCGATGCACATTGCCTCAGCAGTAGCATTACATGAAAAGTTGCTGCCAAAAGTTAGGAAAATGCGGGATGCGCTCCAAGAGAAGTCAAAAGAATTTTCTGAAATTGTCAAAATAGGGCGCACTCACCTACAAGATGCAGTTCCCCTGACATTGGGGCAGGAATTTTCTGGATATGTGGCGCAACTAGATGCAAATTTGCAACGTATTACGAATACATTACCAGATTTATATGAATTAGCTATAGGTGGCACTGCAGTGGGAACAGGATTAAATACGGTGAGTGGTTTTGCCGAACTTGCTGCGAAACATATTAGTGAAATAACTGGGTTGTCTTTTGTATCTGCACCTAATAAGTTTGCTGCTTTAGCTGCTCACGATGCGACAGTGATGGCAAGTGGTGCTTTGAAAACTTTAGCTGGTTCGTTGCTGAAAATTGCTAATGATATTCGGTGGTTGGGAAGTGGGCCTCGATGTGGGTTTGGGGAGTTGATTTTACCTGCAAATGAACCAGGATCTTCTATTATGCCAGGAAAAGTTAATCCTACTCAGTGTGAGGCAATGACAATGGTAGCAACTCAGGTAATGGGGTATGATGCAGCGATCGCTTTTGCTGGTGCCCAGGGAAGTTTTGAGTTAAATACTTATAAACCGATGATGGTTTTTAATTTGATTCAGTCGATTAATTTAATTGCTGATAGTTGTAATAATTTTACTGATTTTCTATTACTTGATTTGAAGGTAAATCAGAAAAAAATAGAGTTTTATTTGGAACAGTCTTTAATGTTAGTGACAGCTTTAAGTCCGAAAATTGGGTATGATAAGGCTGCCGAAGTTGCGCATTTTGCCCATGAGAAAGATTTAACTTTGAAGCAAGCTTGTTTGGAATTGGGTTATGTTTCGGCAGAGGAATTTGATGAGATTGTGGTTCCTAAAAATATGACTCATCCAGGGAGTTAGTACAGTTCAATAATGGAATGAAACAACTATTAGGGAATCATACTCCGTAGGGGCGGGTTTCACCGTAGGGACGTATCGCTGCGCGACATGGAAAGCGGAGCATTCCGGAACGGAAAACGCATTTTTGTTATGCAACGTTAGTTGAACGAGTTTTCACATTGAGTCAGATAAACCCGCCCCCTAATGATATAAGTTACCGTTCGAGGGGCGGGTTTATATAAATCTTAGAATAAGCATGAAAATTCTAGCTAAAACCCGCCCCTACCTCATGCACTATTTTGGGTGAAACAGTCAACTACTCTCTCAAAATATGACTTACCTTTCGGCTTATTTGATCAAATAAAAAAGTGTATTATAATTAGGAGGTTTTCCTTTGAAGTTTAAACTAATCAAAAGTTATTGGGAAATAATTGTACTTTTTCTTTATTTAATTGTACCTCTAGCTCTAGCTTGGCAAATTCTATTAATTGATAGGTCTGCCCTTGAATTTGCATTATTTTTCATTTCTCTAATGATTACTCCGTTTTTTTGTTTAATTATCGGTATTTATTGGTTCATAGAAATTGTGAGAATATTCATATATTTTCTCAAAAAAAATAAACTGAAATATTCTCCGGTAAAAACTTTAATTAAAGCCATAGGAGTACCATTATTAATTGTTTTATTTATTTTATTAGCAGTTTTTACAGATACAATTAGATTAAAATTATCTGAATCTGCTTTAATGAATTGTGTAAATACCCCTAATTTATGCCAAGAAGAGACCAGAATAGGATGGTTTTATGTTGAGTTTATTGACCAGCGCAGAGGATGTACTTTGTTTACAACTTTTACCTGGGGTTTTGATGAATTTGGTATTGCTTATGTGCCTCTTGGTGAAGAAAATTGTTTATATCGCGATAACCCGTCAGATGTAATAGTAGAAATATATGGTAATTGGTGGAGATATCATTATTATAATTGATATCGTAATCCTAAAAATGATTTACCCTATAAACTTGGTTCCTCCCGTGTAAGTCCCGATTATTATAGTATATTACTGCAATATGAAGGCATATATAAGGAAACAATAATGAATAATCTAGACTAAAAAAAGGTAGACGCCTTTTCTACTAGAAAATCAAGGTTCTATTGTTATAGATATAGATATTTAGGATTGGCTGAAAAAATATTTTTTTGGAATAGGGAGATAGATACACTTTGAAGTCTAAAATAATCAAAAGTTATTGGGAAATAATTGTACTTTTTCTTTGTTTAATTGTATTTCTAGCTCCATTTTGGCAAATTATATTAATTTTTAGGTCTTTCCTTGAATTGCTAGTATATTTAATTGCTCTGATAATTGCTCTGATTTTTTGTTTAATTATCGGCATTTATTGGGTCATAGAACTTGTGAGAATATTCATATATTTTGTCAAAAAAGATAAGTTGAAATATTCTCCGGTAAAAACTTTAATTAAAGCCATAGGAGTACCATTATTAATTTTTTCCTACATTTTATTAGCAGTTTATACAGATACAATTAGATTAAATTTATCTGAATCTGCCTTAATGAATTGTGTAAATAATCCTAATTTATGTCAATACGATACCAGAATTGGATGGTTTTATGTTGAGTCCATTCACCAACGCGAAGGATGTACTTTCTTTAAAACTGGTACCTTTATGTTTGATGAATTTGGTATTGCTTATGTGCCTCCTGGTAAAGAAAAATGTTTATCTCTACGCAATAACGAAGAGTTAGATATAATATTCAACATATATGGTAATTGGTGGGATTATTATTATTCTGATTTATAAACTTATAGCTAATTTATCAAGTAAATATTAAGGTACTAAATCAATTATCGGACACAAATCATCCATTCTTTCTCCCTACTCCCTCTTTTCTGGATATGTCTAATGATTTCATATCGCTATAGATGTTTGGCAGGGTGGGGGATTTAATACAAAATCGGTTTCTATTGTCAAAATTATTGTAGTATATTATTAGCAAAACTTACGCAAAGTCAGGAATCAACCGGGTTTATAGCTGTGATATTGTTGCTAAAACCAGGAAATTTCCTTGATAAACTGGGTTTCTGCGTAAGTCCTGACTACAATATGAAGGCATACATGAGGAAACAATAATGAATAATCTAGACAAAACCAAGGTAGACGCCTTTTCTACAAGAATGCTTGATATTCTAAATGGTTCTATGCTGAGTCTGATGATAGGTATTGGATATCAAACTGGCTTATTTGAAGTTATGGCGAATCTGTCGCCTTCTACTAGCGAACAAATAGCTATGGTAGCTAAATTAAAAGAAAGATATGTCCGTGAATGGCTGGCAGCTATGGTTGCAGGACAGATCGTTGACTACGATCCAACAACAAATAATTATAATTTATCGGCTGAATATGCGTCTGTACTCACAAGGGTTGCCGGACAAAATAACATGGCACGCTTGACACTGGTTATTCCATTTCTGGCATCAGTCCAAAAAGACATTGTTGATAGTTTTCATAAAGGTGGTGGCGTTTCCTATTCTGCCTACCCAGATTTTATGAACTTGTGGTCTGAAATTAATGCTGAGAGATTTGATGCCACCATAACCCAAAAAGTTCTACCTCTTATACCTGATGTGGTTGAAAATATGCGTCAAGGTGTTGATGTTCTTGATATTGGTTGTGGGGATGGTTATGTACTTAACCTGATGGCAAAAGCCTTTCCTAACAGCAGGTTTACGGGCTATGATTTTTTAGAAAATGGCATTGATGTTGCTAGAGCGAAAGCAAAATCTCTTGGCTTAACCAATATTAACTTAGAAGCCAAAGATATTACAACCTTCAGTGAACCAAATAAGTACGCACTAATTACAGCTTTTGATGCTATCCACGACATGGCACAACCAGCTAAAGTCTTGAAATCAATTGCTGATTCACTTAAACCTGACGGAACTTTCTTGATGGTTGACTTGGGAGCATCAAGTAATCTGCACGAAAACCTGGATCACCCTTTAGGACCGTGGTTATACACAACATCTTGTATGCATTGCATGACCGTTTCGTTAGGACAAAATGGGGCAGGACTTGGTGCAATGTGGGGAGAACAAAAAGCAGTGAAAATGTTAAATGAGGCAGGGTTTATAAATGTGGATGTTAAACAAATTTCAGAAGATATTTTCAACAATTATTATATTGCTAAATTAGGGAATAGGGAATAGGAAACAGGGAAAAAGAAAAAAATGTATCTTAAATATGACAGAATTAGAGCTAATAACTAAGGTATATCCGATTACAAGTAATTGCCAATTATTATATGAACGAGGAGAACATGCAGTTTTAGGTATTAGTCCATTTAATAGCTTTTTTTCTGAAAAAAATATAGCTATTTTATCAAAGTGGGCAATGAATAATTTTAAGAGCTTTAATCTTTTTATCCCAGACGAACCCTATGTGTATACACTAATTGCTTTAGGATATGATGAAGTTAAAGCTACAAAAAAAGCTAAAAGGCAGGCTAATTATTTAATAAATAAATGTCTAAGAGCATTAACAGGATTAGACCTTTCAAGGAATGAAGTAGAAGAACTAATTATAGATTTCAGATATTTGAATAAAAACACAAATTATCTCTCAGCACTACAATTTTATGAAGATAAATATGCTAATGATAGTGAATTTAGAAGAAACTGTCTCGAAACTTCTAAACAGGTAGTGGAAACTCAAACAGATATTAGTGATTATCAGTTAGAAATTGCTGTTAAGTATCTATTAGCAGAATTACCTTTGTTTTTTAACAGTGCCAGTGTTTTGGGTAAAAAAGAAGCAGTTTTTTGTTACCGGAATTGTTCCTTGTTTATTCAAACTCTTTTTGAAATAAATGATAGTATTGTATTGAATAATCAAGGATACATTGTTATAGATATTTAGGGTTTGCTGAAAAAGTATTTTTAGGGAGTAGGGGTATAGATATAACCAAAAATTGTAAACTGTAGGGTTTTGGTCTCCAAACCAAAGCGAAAATGGGATTTGGAAATCAAACCCCTATGATAAAATATTATATCAAATCCGGTTAATTGCACACACTACGAATTTTGAGGCCACCAGTGGAAGTGGGTTATCAAGACTCCCATCCAAAACTACCCCAGTATTCAAAATTCTGTCTAATAGGGGCTTTGAGTAGTAACTGTACAGAAAACCACGCTTAGGCTGAAATACTTACTATGAATTAGTTATAGCTATCATTCTTTGTGAACTTTTGTATATGAATGGGTGTACCAATAAAACTGTAGTTTATTTGGTACAGAAATTTAGAAGGATTTTTCAAGGGTTTCAGAATTCTTTTCTCAGAGAGGTTCAATTTGTACAGCGATTACAAAACCTTTTTATTTATATAATTTTTTAATTTGTAACGTCATAAATAAGAAAGTAACATAAGGTATTTATTCCTGCGAGATATATTAATCCTGCGAGATATATTAATATTATTAATTTAAAACTCAAAAAAACCTAATTGCTAATTCAATAAATTAAAAGCAAAGTAGGTTATTTTTTAATATTTAAGTTAGAAAAAATAGAGTTACCCCCAAGCAATCTCCGACAACATATCACACCAAGGAGAAAACGGCTCTAACTCTAATTCTTCACAGCTTCAATAAATATTAAAGCATCTTCAAACTTGAGAATATCGGTTTGAGCATACTCAGTCACCAATTCTGTTATGCCCGCTTCCAGTTCCTCATCATTAAAATAGCTAAAGTTGGACCAAAAACGGTTTCGGATCATTTCCAACCATTGATTTTTAGAAATTTGGACGGGGTAGTAATAGGTTTTATAAGAAACTGAGAAGCCAGCTTCTTCCTGATATTTTGCTAAAATATCTACTGTATGTGTTTGTTTTACCCACTCTTCCAATGCTGCTTGAAAAAATGGGTAGTCAACCATCACAGGTCTTGTTTGCGTTAGCAGGATGCCACCTTGGTGCAATTGCCGATATATTCCACGATATAATTCAGGTAAGTCTGTTGAAGGAATATGGTGTATAACCGATTTCATCAGTACCTTATCATATCGAATGGTGCGATCTTGTACGAAACTCTGCGCGTCGGAGCAACGCATTGTGATACCGGGCAAAGTTTGAGCTAGATTTAACATGGATTGACTTGGCTCGACACCGAGGATGTTTTTAGTTAACCCCCCTTTGGTGTAAAGGGCACTGGTAAATACTCCTGTGCCACATCCCAGGTCTATCACTTGGTCTGTTGGTTGCAAGCGCAGGTGATGCAACACGTGACCTAGTGTCCACCTTTGATAGTCAGAACCATCTTCAGCGAAAAAGGATTCGTTGTAAGAAGTGGCCACATTGGCATAATGTACAGAAATTTGAGAATTTGAATCTTTGTGATTTTGTTTCTTCATTTTCATTACGTTCCAGCAACTTAAGGGGTTTTCACCCACGTGGTCCATCGGGAAATTGGCACTGCTGGATAGGGTTTTCTTGCCATCAAGATTATGTTTTATTCTTGTTCCTATTTACCTCAAATTTTATGTTAAGAATACTTTACATACAACCTCTAAGTCCTGTTAAATATGTTCTGTGATTTTAACTCATTTGCTCTATATCCCGACCCTTACCTTATTTTTTTAATGAAAATTAAACACCAATCTCTAGAAAACTTTCAAGATACTGAAACTGAGCGTCACTCGCCACAAAATCAGAAATGTTTTGCTCCGCCACTAGATAATGAGTTTTACGCTGAGAGTTATGAATTACGCAAAGCAGCTTCGACGATGACAGTTTCTGCCATTGAGTGGTTTCGCAGTAATATAACAGTATTGCTGGAGGAAATTTATTCTCGGTCACACCAAGACGATACTTTCTCGGTACTCAGTATTGGTAGTGGCGAAGGCGATATTGATATTGAAATCATAAATAGCCTTATTCCCAAGCTTAATCCACGGTGGAAGAGTTTACAATATGTAGCGTTTGAACCCAATCCGATCCATCGCGCTCGCTTTCTACAACGCCTCAGTCAAATATCTTTTGACGAAAATGTAGAAGTGTCGGTGCGCGATGAGTATTTTGAACCTGATAGGTTTGAAAAGGAACAGAAGTATGATTTAGTTCTGTTGACCCATGTTTTATATTACTTTGATGTGCCTTACCAAGCAATTCAGAGTGCCCTCAATCAAACGAAGGAAGGCGGACGGGTGGTCATTGTTCACCAAACAGCTACAGGTATACCTCAAATTCAGCGCGAGTTTATGCTGGAAGCAAAAGGAAATCAGAACGAAATGTTGACAGCAGAGGATATCAAAGATTTGCTTGCTACTAGATTGCATCAATATCAATTTTACGATGTTGAAGCTCATCTAGAGGTCACTGAATGTCTCCAGCGATCGGAAACTGGTGTGAAAATTATGTCATTTTGTCTGGAATGCGATTTGCGCCAGCTTCAGGAATCCAAATTCACCAAAATTGAACAAGCATTTTCAAGGTTGGCAGAGATTAACGATACAGATAGAGCTTTTATCCGCGAACCAATTGGAATTTTTGTCTTGCAAGCAGCTCCAAATAAAGTTACTTCTGAAAGGAGTCTAGAAGATAAAGATCCAGTAGTTGATTATTGGCAGCTTGCATCAAACTTTAATTGGTCAGATACTTTCTTGCCACAATACCATCAAGGAAAATCTTCATCTCTGAGATTATTGGATATTGCCTGTGGAACAGGGCGTTGGTTGCAAGCTTTTCGTCACTACATTCACCTTGATGAAAGAATTGAGAATATTGTGTACGATTTTTTAGATCCTTGTGCAAGTTCAATTTCTCAAGCTAGTCAGAAAATCCATCTTCCTTTTCTAGCAGGTACTCAGTATGTTAATACAATTCAATCAGCAAATCTAGAAAGTAATTCTTATGACTTATTGTGGTCGATGCACGGTTTTTATATGATTCCGCGCCCAGATTTAGCATCTGTATTGAAAAAATGCGTTAGTTTGTTGAAGGATACAGGAATTGGATTTATTGCTTTGGCTACTCGTAAATCTTTTTACGTTGATTTCTACGAACAATATTTGCAAATTTTTCAAGAAGGAAAAGGCAAACGTTTTACCTCTGCTGAAGATATTTTAGATACTCTTTTAGAATGTAATATTCAGCATCAAATACATAAGATCACCTATGAAGAAAGTATAAAAAGTGAGGAGATTGAAGTCTTAGAACACTATATCAAAAATGAGGCAACAATTAACAGTTTTAACAAAGATAATAGTACAGAACAATTATCAGAATCGAAAAATATTACCTTAGATAAATTGCTATCTAATCCCAAAATGGAACAATACCTAAAGTCTCTAATTAGAAACTCTGTTTATTACTTCAATCAGGAGATTTGGTTGATTTCATTTCATGTTTGAATTCAAGCAATAAATATATAGTGTTATGGATAAAAGAATATTATTAGAGCAAGAACATAAAGCAACAGCAACTAAGTTTTTTTTAGCTTCTAGGGGATTGAGTAGCAATTGTGCAAGAAACCCCGTTAAGGTATTTGTGATCGCTGTACCAATTAAACCTCTCTGAGAAAAGAAGCCAAAAACCCTTGAAAAATCCTTCTAAATTTATGTACCAAATAAACTACAGTTTTATTGGTACACCCATTCATATACAAAAGTTCACAAAGAATGATAGCTATAACTAATTCATAGTAAGTATTTCAGCCTAAGCGTGGTTTTCTGTACAGTTACTACTCAAACGCCGATTATAATAAAAGTTTCTTCTCCTGAATACCTAATTTTTTATCTTCTTCTACCCTGAATTCTAAATTCTGAATTCTAAATTCTGAATTCTGATTTGCTGTCATACAATTTGTTAATCTAATATTCTAATATTCTAATATTGTTTAATTGCTCTTTGCATAGTTCGTTTATCATCTCGCCTCTTAATAGTTTCACGCTTATCATAAAGTTTTTTACCTTGTGCCAAAGCAATATCAACTTTTACCCAACCACGCTTAAAATACATCCTCAAGGGTACTAAAGTTAATCCTTGTTGTTCTACTTTTCCAATTAATTTACGAATCTCTTGTTTATGTAATAATAATCTTCTACTACGGCGAGGTTCGTGATTAAAAAACTCTCCTGCTTTTTGATATGGGGAAATATGAACATTAAGTAACCATGCTTCATTATTACGAATTAAAGCATAACCATCCCGTAAATTGACTTTACCTTCCCGAATTGATTTTACTTCTGTTCCTTGTAATGCCACGCCAGCTTCATAAGTCTCTATAATATGATAATTAAATCTTGCCTGGCGATTATCACTAATTAATTTTTGTCCTTCACCGCTTTTTTTACTCATAATATATTTTTAGTCTTTATTTTTATCCTGAACCTTTTATTATACTATAAAATTATTGGGTATGACAACAGATTAATATAAGCATTCAGCCGTCAGATATCAGCTATCAGTTATGAGTTATTAATTCATAATTTTGGAAAGAGGAATTATTCTCCAAGTAGAATTAAAAGTCCGACAGGAAAAAGGTCATCAGCTAAACTTAATAAGTTATTACTTTCAAAAACTGTTTACTCCGTATTCCGCAGAACAAGCTGATAACTGATAACTGATAACTGAAATTACCCTGGTAATTTTAAGAGATATCGCTCTAAAATAACCATATTATAATCAATCACTGAAGTCCGAGCTACCATTCTACCTTGAGAATTAATTAATGCCAATTTATCAAACTCTAAATTTTGCGCCTCCTCAAACATTTGATCAACTAATTCATCTTGTTCTTCTTGACTCATATCATACCAATCATTGTTCAGTTCAAGAACCAATAAATTACTAGGAAAATCAAATTTTAAAGACTCAACAATTCCACCACCATATTGATTAGCTAAATCATCAATCTGATTTTGAATTGACACCAGAAAAATTTGCTCTGGTGTTAATTTTGGAGGTGGAGGTGTAACGGGTTCTATAAGTTCAGGAGCTTCTGGCAATGTCAAATCAGAAATTTCCTCATTTTCTGTAGTAGGTAGAGACTCTTCGGTAGGTATCACCTCGGTTAATTCAGACTCTGTAATGACAGGAATATCCGCCACTTCAGTAGTAGGTTTATTAGAAGGAAAAGAAACAAAAATAATTACCAGAATTACGGCAAAAATACCAGCGATCGCCCCAGTCAACAACCCATCAGAAAGCTTCTGACTTAGGGACTCTGGGAGTAAGGAACGAACTAACCCCAAAACTTGCTGCCAAAGTCCAGGTTTGGCCACTACTGATTCATTCTCAGTAGTGGGTTGTTCTTGAGGTTGGGTTTCGGATGTGATAGAAGGAGTTTCTGTCCTTTCCTGGGAAACTGCTTCTGTTTCAGGTTGTTCTAAATTTGGTTGGTTTGATTGGTCTTCTGACATTTTTTCTATACCTTTTGGAGGAAGCAAATCGACTAATAAAGCGATAAGATAAAAGACAAGTTTATACTCTAGACTATAGTCTTTTTTCTGCTTAATTAGGACTGACGTAGAAACCGGGTTTATCAATGAAATTTCCTGAGAAACAATAATCACGGTAATAAACCCGGTTTCTTGTTTGGGTGCGTAAGTCCTGTTAATTTATTTTCCCATTAATTATGAGTATAAAACGTCGTCAATTTTTATTTTTAACTGGTTTAAATAGCGTCACTCTTGCTGGTATTTTAACAAAAATGTTTAACACTCATACTAATGCACTAGAATTAAGCAATAATTCCTCTCTCAAAACTAATCCTATTTTTCGGTTTGTTTCTGTTGCCGATACTGGTACAGGAGGCAAAGATCAATTTGCTGTAGCTGAAGCTATGAGACAGTTTTATTTAAAATATCCTTTTGATTTTGTAATTCTTGGTGGTGATAATATCTATGAGGATGGAGAAATTGAAAAAATTGGCGATGTTTTTGAGAAACCATATAAAGCTTTATTAGACAATAAAGTGAAATTTTACGCCTGTCTGGGCAACCACGATCTTCGGACTAATAATGGAGACTGGGAATTAGAATATCCAAATTTTAACATGGCAGGAAGATAGTATACTTTTGAGTATCAACCTATTCAATTTTTTGCCTTAGATACTAATATTAATGCTGACTGGGAAGCTCAATTAAATTGGCTAGAAAAAGAACTGAGTAAAAGTAAAACACCCTGGAAAATAGTATTTGGTCATCATCAAATTTATTCTTCAGGAATGTATGGCTTAAATGAAGAATTTATTGAAATTTTAACTCCTTTATTTAAAAAGTATCAAGTGCAGGTTTATATTAACGGACACGAACATGATTATGAAAGAACTCGCCCAATTAATGGTACGACTTATTTGACTTGTGGTGCTGGAGCAAAACAACGTCTTGTAGATAAATCAGAGTGGACTGAATATTCTACAAGTGATTTTAGTTTTGCTGCTTTTGATGTTTATGATGACCGTTTAATTGTTAGAGGAATTGATGTTAATAATAATATTTTTGACAAAGATGTAATTAAGCTTTTAAATAATTAATAATTGATAATTGATAATTGATAATTACCTGTTCTTATTTTATCGTAGGGGTTTGGTCTCCAAACCCCTAAAGTTTTTTTTCACAAATCATTGAAGATTGCTATAGATACTTAAAAACAGCTTGTTCAATTCATTTTAGACAGCTATAACTATCATTTTTACCTTTTTTTTTCTCTATTTCTTCCCTTTTCCTTGTTACTTACTAAAGAAATAAGGTTTAAATCCTCTCCTTTCAAGGATCAAATAAGAAATAAATTCCTTTTAACCAATCCTCTTCTTTTTAAGAAGAGGTAATTATTAATTATTGAACTTCAACCTTCATTCGGAGGCATTTCTTTGTTATTTACTCCCTGAATTATAGTTTGTATAGCTAAGGCAATTAAACCTACAGTAACCATAGCACACATACAGGCAGCAAAAGCAATAACTCCCACTACTAAAGTCCGAACAGCAGTAGACATATTCACCACAAAAACATTATCTGAAATAATCGGTTTCCTCGCAAATGTCTCAGCAATTGATTTCATCAATAAATAGGCAAGTGTGCCTAATCCACCAGAAATTGTAGAACTAGCTAAACATTGTAAAGGGTTCACTTTAGGAGTGGATTTTTTGTTTGATTTGGAAGTTGAATTTGTCATTTCAGTTATCAGCTTTTTCAGTTATCAGTTATCAGTTATCAGTTATCAGTTTTTTCAGTTATCAGTACCTCCTACTTTAGTAGGAAGCTTGAAATACTGAATTTTGTTGGGTTTCCTGACGTCAACCCAACCTACAATATTAATTATTTAAAACATAATATTTGACATTACTTCTCAATTCTCAATTCTGAATTCTCAATTCATTAATGTGCAATACTAATACCATTAGAATTAAACTGTGCTATCCAGAATTCTAGATCGGGATCAGCCATTTTCCCTTTTATTGCTGCCTCAACTTCCTCTGCTTGAGCTTGAGATTCTGTTAAAGCAAACATAGTTGGTCCTGACCCTGACATCATAGCACCTAATACATTTTGGGAGGCAAAAGCTTCTCTTAATTTTAATAATTGGGGATATTCTGGTAAAGCTACCTTTTCTAGATCGTTATGTAATAGTTTGCCAATTTCCGTGTGGTTGTGGTGAGCGATCGCTGATACCATTGGTCCAGAATGTACTTTTTGCCTACTATTTTCCTGACTTTCTGTATCGGTAATATAAGTATCACCGAACTCTTGACGATAAGTTTTGTACGCCCAAGGTGTAGAAATAGAGAGATTTTTGTATTTAGCTAAAACTACATAAAGGCGGTCTAAATTTGGCAGTGGGGAAAGCACTTCACCTCGCCCAGTTGCTAATGCAGTTGCTCCACTGATACAGAAAGGAACGTCTGAACCTAACTGCGCTCCCAACTCTTGCAACTCGCTGTGAGTTAAACCCAGTTCCCACATTAAGTCTAAACCAACTAATACCGCTGCTGCATTTGTGGAACCTCCTGCTAACCCTGCTGCCACAGGAATATGTTTATGGATAGTAATTTCAATGCCACCGTATCGAGCAAATACATCTGGAAATTGTTTGCTCATCAAAGAAGCAGCGCGGTAAGCAATATTACCTGCATCTGGAGGAACTAAAGGATGGTCGCATCGTACCACAATAGTCTCAATACCGATAGAACGAATATCTATTTTGTCTGCCAGACTAATGCTTTGCAAGACCATTGCTAATTCGTGATAACCATCTGGGCGATCGCCGATAATTTCCAGATAGAGATTGATTTTTGCAGGTGCAATTAATGAGTAAGAGCGCATTTTAGGTAGTATTTAGATAGTTGGATTATTTTAGTTTATCTCAGTATAGTCCCATAAATCAAGTCTAAAAATGTAGGTTGGGTTGAGCGGTAGCGAAACCCAACAAAACCTTCCTAGTATTGGGTTTATCCTACAGATCGGCTTCGCTAAAATTCTTCAACCTAATCTACTGGACTGACACAGCTAACAATGGCGGCTCAAGCATTAGGAAAGATCCCCCTAAATCCCCCTTAAAAAGGGGGACTTCCGGTTCCCCCCTTCTCAAGGGTGTACCTCACGCTTACTGAGAAATTCTATAGTTATATCATGTCCGGATAATTAGTGATCAAAAAACTTTCTCTTCTTTATAGCTTAAAACTCCCTGCTCTTCCCCTCCTGGGAGGGGTTAGGGGTGGGTTTACTCCTGACTCCCCCTCCTGGGAGGGGTTAGGGGTGGGTTTACTCCTGACTCCTCCATTTTTATTGATAACTATTCAACCGGACATGATATTACAGCAAATTCCAAGTATATGAAATACAAACCTTACAGCGGTTTTCATTTTAATAAACCACAGTAGGGACGTTCGCATTTTTGTTATGCAACGTCCCTACTAGATTTTGGTTATGGCGATGTGGTTCATCAATTTGAAAAGCGCTGTAACAATTAAATCTTTGCAGTGCGCGCATCTTGCCCGCGATGGGTGTATCTCAGAAAGATCGAATCTGCTGTATGTATTATCTGAGTTTTTGTTGTCGCAACCAAGTATCTACCCAACTTGCATCATTTTCTGATAATTTCGGTACTGGTTGTTGCTCGTAATCTATTTTTAAATCGTAACCACCAACATCATAAATAGTAGTTAATAACGTTTGTAAATCTATCATTATTTCTGTATCTTCTGGACGTAATGGTAAAGGAAATTCAGGAATTTTATCTGGGATATTGAAGGTATATAAATCTGCTTTTGGTCGTTGCTTTTTCCGACTAACTAAAATTCGATAATGACTTTTAATTTTTTTATTTAAAATAGGCATTCGTTTACCATTACGGAGTAAATCTATTTCGATCAAATTAGTCGAACTTGCTAAAACTGTTTCTCGTTTTTTCAGATAAATTTCCCTACCTTTTCGAGTTTTTTTATTGCTAGGAGATAATATTTCTATGGCAGTTACAATTTCCTTAGTTGCTACTTCTTGAATTTCCAAATATCCTTCACGAATGGTTATAGGTATTGGCAGAGTTACTGTTTTTGGTTGTGTGGAACGTGCTGCGACTGCAACTTGAGATTCTGTAGAATTTGAGTTGTTGATTTGGCTTTTTTTTGACAGCAATGAAACATCAGGAAGACCTACAAGTAGAGATTTTGGATGGTTAGTTTCATACATTCTGACTTCTACAGAAACAAAATATTTAGGGCGCAGTTGGGGAGATAATAATTAGGCAATATTGCTGATTAAAAATAAATGTACTCCCGGCCCTAAATCGGGATGTTCTAAATATGGGTCCATACCAGGAAATGGAGATGGCATTAATTTTTCTCCTTTTTAATTGTTAGTTTTGGCGACTAAAGCACTATGGGAAGTATCGTTAATTTTTAGTCGATGTCGTCACAAATACGGCGATCTTCTTCTTTCACATTGGGGTTATTTTTTAAATAGTCACGCACCCAGTCGCAACTGTGCTTGAGTAAGTCATCAATGCTAAAATTCCAAAATTTCCAGAGTTTGACTGTGTTATCACGACTTGCAGTAGCGATCGACTTACCATTGGGGCTAAATTCTGCGCTGTTGATATCATTCTGATGTCCTAATAGGGTAGTCACCAGTGTGCCATCTGGTTTCCAGAGTTTCACTGTCCTGTCAGCGCTTGCAGTAACAATCAACTTACCATCACGACTAAATTCGGCATCGTAGACCCAACCCTGATGCCCCTCTAGGGTACTCACCAGTTTGCCGTCTGGTTTCCAGAGTTTCACTGTCTTGTCAAAACTTGCAGTAACAATCAACTTACCATCAGGGCTAAATTTGGCACTGTTTACCCTATTCTGATGTCCTACTAGGGTAGTCACCAGTTTGCCATCTCGTTTCCAGAGTTTCGCTGTATTGTCATTACTTGCAGTAACAATCAACTTACCATCGGGGCTAAATTCTACACTGAATACTCTATCCTGATGTACCTCTAGGGTAGTCACCAGTTTGCCGTCTCGTTTCCAGAATTTCACTGTTCCATCACTTGCAGTAGCGAGAAACTTACCATTGGGGCTAAATTCTACACTGTAGATACCACCCTGATGCCCCTCTAGGGTAGTCACCAATTTGCCGTCTGGTTTCCAGAGTTTCACTGTCTTGTCAGCGCTTGCAGTAGCAAGGAATTCACCATCGGGGCTAAACTCTGCACTGTAGATCCAACCCTGATGCTCTCCTATGGTGTTTACGAATTCGCCGTCTGGTTTCCAGAGTTTGACTGTCTTGTCAGCGCTTGCAGTAGCAAGAAACTCACCATTAGGGCTAAATTCGGCACTATACACCCAGTTCTGATGCCCTTCTATGGTTCTCACCAGATCGCTATCTCGTTTCCACAGTTTCACTGTATTATCACTACTTGCAGTGGCGAGTAACCCACCATCAGGGCTAAACTCTGCACTGTATATCCAACCCTGATGCCCTCCTATGGTTTTCACTAGAGTTCCGTCTGTTTTCCAGAGTTTCACTGTCTTGTCATAACTTGCAGTAGCTATCAACTTACCATCCGGGCTAAATTCCGCACTGTTGACTCTATCCTGATGCCCTACTAGGGTAGTCACCAGAGTACCGTCTATTGTCCAGAGTTTCACTGTCTTGTCATAACTTGCAGTAGCAAGCAACTTACCATCGGGGCTAAATTTCGCACTGTAGACTTCACGCCGATCTTCTATGGTTCTCACAAGAGTCCCATCTAGTTCCCACAGTTTCACTGTCTTGTCACCACTTGCAGTAGCTATCAACTCATCATTGGGACTAAATACTACACTGTTAACCCTCTCCCGATGCCCTACCAGGGTAGTCACCAAATTACCGTCTAGTTCCCACAGTTTCACTGTCTTGTCACTACTTGCAGTAGCAATCAACTCACCATTGGGGCTAAAAGCTACACTGTTTACCCTATCCTCATGCTCTCCTAGGGTAGTCACCAGAGTGCCATCTCGCTTCCACAGTTTCACTATCTTGTCACTACTTGCAGTAGCGAGCAACTCACCATTGGGGC
>JBCDJM010000013.1:0-50082 GCA_038747755.1 Cyanobacteria bacterium P01_H01_bin.35 | reverse complement strand
TTTTCAAGCTCAGATAAGTCAAGAATTAGTTTAGTTAAATTGCACATATAATCAAGTATTCAGAGGTGACATAAAAATTTCTAGCCTAGCCAATAATGCTAGGCTTTTTTGCTGATAGAGGGAAAATCACAAAATATATCAAGATATTCCTTTTGATAGAAGAAAGTTTAAAAATTTATTATTAGTATATAAATGTAGATAAAAAATTTTGAGGTTAATACCTATGACTACTGAAGATAGAGTCAAAGCAACTATTAAAAATGTAGAAGGTAAAGCTCAAGAAATGCTCGGAGAAATTACTGGTAATCCAAAAGATAAGGCTGAAGGACAAGTTAAGCAAGATGAAGCTAAAGCAGAACACATTGTAGAAAACGCTAAAAATGAAGCTAAGAAAACAATTGACTAGATAGACTAATGCTTTTCAATCGTTCTCGTCTAACTAATGTTTGATAAGAATTCAAGAAAAATGTATTAAATACTTTTCTTTGAATAGATCGAGTCTTTTTCAAGCTAAGATAAGTCAAGAATTAGTTTAGTTAAATTGCACATATAATTAAGTATTCAGAGGTGACATAAAAATTTTTAGCCTAGCTAATAATGCTAGGCTTATTTGCTGATAGGGGGCAAATCAAAAACTATACCGATATTACAGAATTACCGAGCTTAATATAATTTCACCTAAAATCATATCTATCAAATTGCATAGTCACAAAATATATCAAGATATTCCTTTTGATAGAAGAAAGTTCAAAAATTTATTATTAGTATGTAAATGTAGATAAAAAAGTTTTGAAGTTAATGTCTATGGATACCAAGGATAGAGTAAAATTAACTATTAAGGATGTTGAAGATAAACTTCAAGAATTGATGGCAGAAATTGGTGATAATCCAGAAGATCCGGCTACAGGGCAAGTTAAGCAAGATGATACTAAAACAGAACACATTTCGATAGAAGAAAGTTTAAAAATTTATTATTAGTATAAAAATGTAATGTAGATAAAAAAGTTTTGAGGTTAATGCATGAGTACCAAAGATAAAGTAAAAGCAACTATTCAGGATGTCGAAGATAAACTTCAAGAATTGATGGGAGAAATTACTGGTAATCCAGAATATCAAGCTACAGGACAAGTTAAGCAAGATGAGGCTAAAGCAGAACACATTGTAGAAAATGCCAAAGATGAAGCTAAGAAGACAATAGACTAGACTAACTAAATTTTCTCTATTATTTTAGTAACGTTTGATAAAAATTCAAGGAAAATGTATTAAATACTTTTCCCTGAATAGATAAAGTCTTTCTCAAGATTAGATAAGTCAAGAATTAGTTGGGGTGAGTTTTGAATAGGAAAGAATTGATTAGAAAACACTTTTATTCAAACTCTTAAACTACCCTGACATCTGTGACTAATGCAGATGGAAAGTACAATTATTAATGGGCAATTTCGAGCTTAACTAACTAAACCGGAACGCAAAGCACGGACTGCTGCTTGAGTGCGATCGTTAGCACAGAGCTTATTTAAAATACTCCGAACATGGGTTTTGACAGTTCCGACACTAATATAAAGCTTGTTAGCAATTTCAGCATTGCTACATCCAGAAACTATTAGCTGTAATACTTCTAATTCTCTTTCTGTTAGAGGATCTATCTGAATTATTCCATCTCCTCCTGGTGCACAGTCCATCTCATTTAGTTTGATTTGTGGTTGAGAAGTAGGACAATTATTACCATCAGGAGTTTCCTGAGCTTGCTTAATTACCACACTAGCGATCGCCGGATCGATCCAATTATTACCTTCATTCGTAACCTCAATAGCTTGAAGTAAATTACTAAAACTGATATCTTTGAGACTATATGAGTCTGCACCAGCACTAAAAGCAGCTATTACGGTATCTTCACTGTCCTTTGTTGTTAAGACTAATACTTTTATTTGTCTATCTTCAATATCTCTATTTAATTCTTTCAATTTTTGAGTCAGTTCAACTCCATCCATATCAGGTAAATTAAGAGCAACTATTACCACATCTGGCTGAGTTGTCTCCACAATTTTTAAACCTTCTTGGCCATAAGCTGCATCTCCAACTACTTTGATACCTTCAGACATCTGCAACGCAGCTACTAACCCAGCACGACTTGAGTCATGCTTCTCAATCAAAACGACTCTGATTATGTTCATTCTAGTTCCCTTGTGCTTAAGTTCAACTTGAACGTAAAGTCCCTATTTTTGTCAGCTTATCATCTAATTGCCTCAAAAACTTTAAATCTGTCTCTGGTAAATATCCCCCACTATCCTTTTCTAAAAAACTAAACGCCTCCTTAAACTCATACCCAGTTGCCTGAATAGGTGCATCAAAATGACAAGAAATTATCTGCTGAAAATTCCAACTTGCAACCTTCTCAACCCACTCCATCACCTGTTTTGGATCGCGATTTAAAATTAGAGTTTGCAATATAGGTGCTACTAACAACCGCCCATCCTGTCGTAACTGTTTAAAAGAAACCTGCCACTCAGACTTCCATCGCCACGGTAACAGACCAAAATATGCACGCTTCGAGCGATCGCTTGCTTTCCCCACGTTCTTAAAAATTTCCCCAGTAGGAACTACATCTAAAGCATCCACCTGAAAATACAATGCAAACAAACATATTTTTTGCCACCCAATACGTCTATTTGTGGGAGTATCTTCTACGACATCAAACACATCATCTTTAGCATGAAACAATAACGGATAGGGATCTAAATTCAAAATCTCTGGCGGTTCAGCAGGTACAGATAAAAGAGTATCAAGCGCCAGTAAAGTTTGGGATGTACCATGCCAGAATACTACTTCTGCAAAAGGTCTTAAACCAATATCAAGGGGGCCGAGAGTCGCGTAGTCAAATTCTGCTGCAAAAGGTGCATCTGCACTATTCATAGGGAGAAAGTAGGTGCGATTTCTTGGCAAACCTAACCAACTCAGGGGTAAATTGAGAGGAAAACTCCATTGGTTAGGCGTGACAAAAACTTCAGCCGTGGGAAATTTTCTCGCAAATGGTCCCACATATACTTTATGTTCTAAGCCAGAAATAGTTGGTAAAATAATGTAGCGAACTTCTCCATATTTTTCTACCAATTCATTTACAAGGCGGAGGCATTCTCGCGTTGGTGCTATTGGGGCGTAGACAAACAAACCGCCTCCTATCATTCTGACTACTGTCATCCTAATTGGCACAGTGACATAGAAGATACCCTGAAGTTGGTCTAAAGTCCAGATTGTATCCTTAACTATTTCTTTTCTTAATGTCCGTCGTTGCCCATAAGGGTATAAGGGTAAAATTGGCCATAGTGGCCATGACCAATCCCTGGAGTTAAAATTCTGCTGTTGAATTTGTTTGTCTGAACGCACCTTTAATGCAGTTATTTACTACAGTTATTAATTTATCAAGACTTAGGCATCCAAACAAGAAATAGGGTTTAGTACGCAAAGAAACCGGGTTTTTAGGATAAATCGTTGCTTTTATAGCGCTACGCATTAAGGTGTTTGACATTTCTAAATCTTGTTTGCGGAGCATTTCCCTATACGAAAAACCCTTTGACAGTTTACTATTCCCTATTCCCTAGGGCGTAGCGCTATAACAATAAACATTGAGGAAAAAACCCGGTTTCTGGGTTCGCCTGCGTAAGTCCTGAACTTCTTGCTTTTGACTTTTGACTTTTGACTTCTGACTTCATAATGGCATTTCTACTGTAAAAGTTGTCCAACCATTACTGCTAGTGACAAGTATATTGCCATTCAACTGTTCTACTAATTTTTTTACTAGAGCTAAACCTAAACCTGTACCACCTTGTTTCCAAGGATCGGCATTAGGTACTCGATAAAATTTATTGAATATTTTAGGTAACTCAGATTCGGGAATTTCTGATGGATTACTAACTATAAATTTGATGGGAGCAACAGTTTCTGAGAGGCTTTTTTTGCTGTTTTTTTTCTGATTACATTCTATTGAAAATTTGATTTCCCCACCATCTTCAGTATACTTGCAAGCATTATTCAGGAGTTCTGCTAAAATCCTGCCCAAACTATTATTATTAGAACGGATTTTAGGTAGTTGTTTAGGATATTTAGTCTTGAGAATTTGTTGCCGTTCTTTTACCCGCGATTTAAAAGGTTCCATAATCGAAGGCAGCCAAATTGTTAAATCTATTGTATCTAAAGCAATAGATTCTGTACCAGCTTCTAGGCGCTGTAAATCTAATAAATCGGTGATTAATTCAATTTCTCTTTTACACTCTGTATCTAAAACATTCAAATATCTTTCACCCTTTTCTGGGAGAGGAAATACTTTCAGCATATGAATAGCCATTTTCATATTTGAGAGAGGTGTTCTCAATTCATGGGAAACGGTGCTTAAAAAATCATCTTTGAGAATATTAAGTTGCTGTAATTCTTTGACTTTTTGTTCTAGCTCGGCAGTTCGCTCTTGTACTTGTCTTTCTAAGTCTGTGTTGAGGGTTTGTACTTGTTGATAAAGTTGAGCTTGTTGGATAGCGATCGCTAACTGGGTTGCTAATTGCTGCAATAAATCAATTTCAGATGGTTGCCACTCTCGGATTCCAGAATATTCTTGGGTACACATAATTCCCCATAGTTGCCCATCTTGAGAAATGGGTACTATCAAGAAAGCTTTTACCTGCTTTTGCTGCAAAATCGTAATTTGTTCTATAGGTAAATCTGTTTGCTCAATATCTGCAACTGCCTGAATCTTATTTTTATTGACTTTTAATTTTGACATTAAACATTCAGATGAAGCTCGATCGCCCATCCAAGAATTGCAATTACGATCTACTGACTCAGCAATTATATTCATTTTTTTTGTCGATTTTACTTCAAATAGTACCACTCGATCAGCTTTCAAAAATTGTTGTACTTCTGTAACTGCTGCATTAATTATTTCATCTATATCTAAAGACTGATGAATTCTCAGAGCAATTTTGGCTAGGAGGCGATCCCGCTCTAACTGTTCCTGTATTTCTGCTGTTCGTGCCTGAACTTCTTTTTCTAATTCTGCGTTACGATTATGTAAAAGATTAAATTTTTCTGCTTGCAGTTGATTAACGTCTTTTCGTAAGTCTCTGACTAACCCAAACATTACTGTCGGATCTAATACTTGTAGTAAACTTGTTTGATTCACTGTTCCCAGTAACTCTCCTTGTTTGCTACATACTATCAATATTTGCACTTGTGCTTGCAACATTTTTTTATGAGCATTCCATAGAGAATCAGTTAGTTGCAGAAAATCCATTTGAGTTTTCATTACCTTCTTTACAGGTATTTTTGCCAAATCCATATCTAGAAAATATGCTTGAGCAATCTCATCATTAGCAATTATACCGATTGGTTTTTCGATACTTTGTGTTTGAACTTTTTTCTTCTGTGTAATAATTACACTATTCACTTTATTTTCTGTCATCAATTGACTTACTTTCAATAATGATGCTGTTCCTGAGATTGTCACTGTCACATTATCATTTTTAACTTCATTTACTCGTTTTAATCTCAGAATGTTAGAAGGTTGCAGAACTTGACGAATTTTTTCTGGTGTAATAACACCAACTATTTTACCTTGACTATCTAGCACTGGTAGATGACTAACTTTATGTTTTCGGAACAAAGACAAAGCTGTAAATAAATCTTGATCGTCTGATTCTTGGAGAGTAATAACATTAGATGTCATTACCTCACCTATCTGCAAATCTTCTGATAAATTTTGTAGATTCTTAAGTTTATCGGCAGCAATTAATTTGACAAGATCGCTGGCAGTAAATATGCCTAATAAGGAAGGTTGTGAATTATGCTTTTGTTCTTGCTCAACAGGTATATTTTTTACTACTAAAACACTTGTTGCTTTCTCTTGGTTTAATAATATTGATTGCTCGATCTGCTCATTTTCAGATGTATTCACATTGGGCAAAGCACAACTATTATGTAACTTACTCATTAGTTTGAGTACATCTACCAGAGGAGTTTCTGGAGTCACTGTTAAGGGATGACGATCTATAGCTTGTTGTAGAGGTGATGAATACATACTAGATTGAGCAATCATAATTATATTTCCTGATTTTCTTAGCTAAGAGTAATTTAAAATATCATCTAGATTTTTTAGGCAAATTCAGAGTTTCTTTTCTTTAGTAGTTCTATAACAATGGTAGTTCTTACCTAAAAATACAGTGTAAAGTTTATCACAAAATTAATTGTTTATCAATATTTGCCAGTGATAAAATTATATATTGTATTGTTCAATCAAAACCACCATTATCAAAAAAAATCTATGAACTTGGGAATTAAATTAAGATACCAGTCTCTTCATTATTTTACATTAGGCTTACTCCTACTCATAACTGCCTGTGGGGGAGGAGAGAAAAAAACAGAACCTATTGAGACTCCCTCAGCTGCAGTAGCTCAAGAAGAAGAAGAGATAAGAAGCTATGTTTTAGTTGATGGTTCAAGTAGCATTTTTTTCATCTCCAATACAATGGCTCAAAATTTTATGCAGGATAATCCTGATATTCAGGTAATTGTAGGGATATCTAGTTCTGGTTCTGGACTGAAAAAGTTTTGTATTGGGGACACGGATATATCAAATGCTTCGCGTCCCATTAAAAAGTCTGAGATCGATTTGTGTCGGGCAAATGGAATAGAATTCGTTGAAATTCCCATTGCCTTTGATGCTATTTCTATTATTGCCAATCAGTACAATGACTGGTCAGATTGTCTAACTATAGAAGAATTAAAAAAAGTTTGGCAACCTGATGATGCGGAGAAAGTTACAAATTGGAAACAAATTCGTGAGCAGTTTCCTGAAGAACCCTTGAGTCTTTATGCCCCTGACACTGACTCTGGTACTTATGATTACTTTACTGATGCTGTTGTTGGAGCATCAGGTAAAAGCCGAAAAGACTTCAAGGCTAGCGAGGATGATAATATCATTATTCAAGGCATCGAATCTGACTGGGGTAGTTTGGGTTTCCTCAGTCTTGCCTATTATGAACAAAATAAGGATACTTTGAAGTTAATCGCTATTGATAATGGTACTGGTCAATGTATCGAACCAAGTCAGGAGACGATCGTTAATGGAACTTATACTCCCCTATCTCGTCCATTATTTTTATATGTGAATAAAAATTCCCTAGAAACAATGCCTCCTGTTAAAGCTTTTGTTAATTACCAAATAGATGTTACTAACAAGGAGGTAATTTCTGAAGTGGGTTATGTCCCAATATCAGGAATTATACAAGTAAAAGTAAAGGAGCGTCTTGAAGAACTCACTACTGGGTCAGTTTTTGAAGGAGAATCTGCCGTTGGTGCGAAACTTACTGATAAATATTTGTCTGAAAAAGAAAGAAAGCAGATGGGTGGCAGTTAAACAGGGGAATAGGGGAGTAGGGGAGTAGGGGGGTAGGGGAGTGTGGGGAGTGTGGGGAGTGTGGGGAGTGTGGGAAAAAATATATATTCTCACGCTTCTCAAATCTAGTCACAGCAATATAGCAGTTTTCATGCTTGATAGACCACAGTCGATATGCACCGGAGAGCATGATGGAATATTTGTTGATGTCAGAAGTTGAGGAGCGAGAACTTTGAAACTAGCCTTTGACTCCTGTACGGGCGAATGGCCATTCGCCCCTACGACTCCTGACTCCTGACTCCTACAGCAGTTTTGTGGTTTACTCAACTGAAAAGCGCTGTAATTTAATTTCTGTATATCAGGAATTTGATGGCTTTTCCTCCTATCTAACCTCTGACTTCTAACTTCTAACTTCTAACTTCAGGTGATTATTCCTTACTATTCCAGAATTTTTGTTTCAAAATATTAAGTAAGGATGAGTTGAGAGTATTGTCCATGTTTCCATTCTTTGCTAAGTCCTGCTGTGGTTGGGACTTTTTTCAACCAGAATCTCGTAAGGCCCAACAGGAAAATAAACTTAAATTCCTCAAGTGGATGCGAGATGACCTAGAAACTAGATTGGCTGGACTTAATGCGGCCATTCAGACTATAGAACGGCAAATCAATCAAGAGCAAGATTCAGCTTCCTAAGCTATCTTGAGTAGACTATTTTTCGTTCTTACACTTTAACTACAGTTATATATTTTGCTGGGGCGTAATATTTTGCGCCCCCTTTTTATAGGGCTAGGGAATAGGGAATAGGGAATAGGGAATAGGGAAGATGGGGAAGATGGGGAAATGGGGAATAGGGTAGGAGAAAAACAACTGTATCTCAGTAATTTGAGAAACGCTATACCAGTTATCAGTTATCAGTTATTAGTTATTAGTTATTAGTTATTAGTTATTAGTTATTAGTTATTCAGTGCCTAGGAAAAGTTAATTACCTAATTTTCTTCCCTGTAATTTTTACAAAATTAGGCTATTCAGCATAAGCGAGTATGTGTAATTAATTTTGCATAACTACTTATCGTTAAGGGAAAAATTTTAATTTTCTCCTATTGCCCAAGCCACCTATTTCCTACCTACTAGAAAAGGTTAATATAGCAATATTTTTTGAAATTGGTATTAGTTAGTAAATTATGACAAAATCTATTCATCAAATACAGTCTTTCCAAGCTTTGGCCCTCCAAGTTAAGGCTGAGGCCGTAAATCAGGCCAATGACCGCTCAGAAGCGCGATCGCTCATCGAACAAACTATTAACCGCATCGGCCAACAAATAGCTGCTAGTAAAGCATTTATTGGGCCTAACTGTAAATTAGTCCTCTTACCAGAATATGTCCTCACAAGTTTCCCAATGGGAGAGTCTTTGACAAGTTGGGCGGAGAAAGCTTGTTTAGAAATGAATGACCCACTTTACGATCGCCTGGGAGAAATTGCCCAAAAAAATGCTATTTTTCTGGCAGGCAATGCTTATGAACTTGACCCGAACTTTCCCGAATTATATTTTCAAAATTGCTTTGTTTTTGACCCCAGTGGCAATATGGTATTACGCTACCGCCGTCTCAACTCCATGTTTGCTCCTACCCCCCACGATGTTTGGGATAAATATCTTGACTGTTACGGTTTAGAGGGTGTGTTTCCTGTTGCCAAGACAGCGATAGGCAATATTGCTGCTGTTGCTTCTGATGAAATTTTATTCCCAGAAGTGACGCGATGTTTGGCGATGCGGGGGGCAGAAATTTTACTTCATCCTACCTCTGAAGTTTATGGAAATGCGCGATCGCCTAAAGAAGCTGCTAAAGTTTCCCGTGCTGTGGAAAATATGATGTATGTTGTTTCTGCTAATACTGCTGGTATTGCGAATACTCCTATTGCTGAAGCTTCGGTTGATGGGGGTTCCAAAATTCTGGACTATAGAGGTTTAGTATTAGCAGAAACTGGGCAAGGGGAAAGTATGGCAACTTATGCAGAAATTGATATTACTGCTCTGCGCAACTATCGCCGTCAAGTGGGAATGAAAAATTTGTTAGCAAGACAGCGGTGGGATGCTTACGCAGAAAGTTATCGTCAGTTTCATGGTTATCCTGCTAATACTATGGATAGTGGAGTTGTGGAACGAAAACATTTTATTGAGACTCAAGTTGCAACTATTGAAGAGTTGGCGAAACAAGGTATTATCTAATAGCAAGTCTGGTAGCATGAGTATTCTTAGGTAAGGGTAAGGAAGAAGGAAGAAGGAACAATAAAAGCGAGAAAAACTTAAATTTCCTGTAGATATTCACGTCTAGACTTACACAAACGATACTAGCGGACATAATATAACTTCTATTCTAACTTTTGACTTGCGCGTAGCACTATAATACAGGACTTACCGAATAATTAATAATTAATAGTTAATAATTAATAATTAAGAGTTGAAGCGTCAATAATTAATTATTCATTCAATAATTAAGGTTTATAGCCTCCCCTTTAAAGGGGATAAATCAAAAAAAATTCCTTGAGCGCCAATCCCCTTCTTTCAAGAATGGGTAATTATTAATTATTAATTGTTTTCCTGCGGAATGCTTCGCAAACGGCTGTCGCCGACATGAACATTGTTAATTGCTAAACCAGGAGAAATTGAGTTTCTTTGGGTAGGTCTTATATAATAATATTACCCAATCAAATTTTGATTTCAAACTCCTGCCAAATTAGTCATAATTTTGTTCCTGATGCCACTAAAGCAGACATGGGTAAAATCAATTTATTTTTATCAAAATAAGGCTGTGATGTTTGACGAATATTAGCCCTAATATTTGCAATATTTTCCTCAGTTTGATTGCGAAGCAAACCACCTGTTCTTGCCGTGCCTTGATAAAAAGCATCAAGCAATTTATCAGCATTTATTAACTCCCAATTCAAAGAAAATTTACTTACTAAAAGATTAGAAAAACCTGCATTTTGTAAAGCAGAAATACAGTTTTGTTCTTCACTAAAATAAAAGAATGGAGGTCCTTCAGGAAGAGCTACTTCTAAATTACCATAAGCTTGAATTGCTTCATAAACTAGCTTCATTCCAATACATTTATCCATTACATCCCAGACAGTAAAAGCAAATTTTCCTGGATGACGCAGCACTCGAAATGCTTCATTAATTGCTTTTTGAGGTTCAGCCAAATGTAAAATGCCAAAATTCATTACAACAGCATCAAATTCTTCATTTTCAAAAGGTAAAGATTCGGCTTCTCCTTGAAGAAATTCTAGGTCAGGATTAAGTTGTTTAGCCTTTTTTAACATGGCATCAGAAAAATCTAATCCAATCACTTGACATTGAAGTTTAGCAGCACCCGCAGCTACATAACCAGGTCCAGTAGCAATATCAAGTATTTTAGTTCCTGCTTGAGGGTTGATACAATTTAGAAGTGGTTGAATCATTTGATTAGTTAAAGAACCAAAAGAATTATCATATTGGTCTACAGATTGTTGCCAGGCATTATATTCAAATTCTCTAAATTCTTTGGCTAAATTAGTCATTTATTTTATCTGATTTGGACATTTTTTTTACTCTATCATACTACGTTCATTAATTAATAATGGATAATGAATAATTGATAATTACCTCTTTAACAATTGATAATTATTTTTGTTTTTGGCTGTGGCTGATATGTTTGCGGAGGATTACGTTAGGAAAATACTGTGCGAGATGAATGTGGAGCATGACAAAATTCAAGCTTTGCGGAGCGCAAAAGCAATTAACAATTATCCATTGAAAAGGAGAGGCTTTAAACTTTTGGGGATTAATTATCCATTATTGATTGGTAATTATTAATTATTAGTTATTCAACTATACTATAGTCTTATAGCAATTTAGTAAATACTTGCTGATACATGATAAAAGTTTTTTGATCGACCTTAGTATCATACTAATTTAGTAGATACTTGCTGATAACTGATAACTGATAACTGAAATGGCATACCCTATTTCTAATAAGCACAATTTTGTCAGATTGTTTGATGCAATTGGTATAATATGCCCGTAACTCATAAAATTTACTAAATAAATTAAAAAAAAGCACAGTTTATGGTTAATCAACTTCAAGTGCGCAACCCACGGACAGGAAAAATAGATTATTTTATTACTCCTCCAACAACAGCAGAAATTGCTGCCAAATGTGTCAGTTTACGCACAGCACAAATTGAATGGCAACAGTTAGAAATAGAAAAACGAGTTGAGGCAATTCAACAGTGGAAAAAAGCTATTTTGTCTGCTCAAGAAAAGTTAACTCAAGCATTAGTAAATGACACAGGTAGACTTATAGAATCAAGAATAGAAATTGACTCTGTAATTAATAGTATAGATAGATGGTGTACCTTGGCGCCAGAACTATTAGCAACTGGGGAGACAAAAACTACAACAATTCCATTTATTCAACTGCAAAATAATTTAACTCCTTATCAGTTAGTTGGTATTATTAGTCCCTGGAATTTTCCCCTATTGTTATCCTTAATAGATGCAATTCCAGCCATACTTGCGGGTTGTGCTGTTATAGTTAAACCCAGTGAAATTACTCCTAGATTTATTCAACCTTTGTTAGAAACTATAGCTAGTATTCCATTGTTGCAGGATATTTTTACTGTTATTGAAGGAGCTGGAGAAACTGGTGCAAATTTAATAGAATATGTAGACTTTATTTGTTTTACAGGTAGTGTTGCTACAGGTAAAAAAGTTGCTGAAGCAGCAGTAAAAAAGTTTATTCCAGCTTGTTTAGAATTAGGAGGAAAAGATCCAGCAATAGTTCTTGATTCAGCAGATTTAGAGTTAGCAACATCGGCACTTTTATGGAGTTCAGTTGTTAATGCAGGACAGTCATGTTTATCTATTGAACGTATTTATGTAGCCGAGTCAATTTTGACAGAATTTATTATTAAACTTACGGAAAAAGCCAAAAGTCTGAAGTTAAATTATCCTAATATTGAATCTGGAGAAATAGGACCGATTATTTCGGCTCAACAGGCAAATATTATTACGGAACATTTACAAGATGCAATAAGTAAAGGTGCAGTTATTCATTGTGGAGGAAATGTAGAAAAATTAGATGGTGGTTTTTGGTGTTTACCTACAGTTTTAACTCAAGTAAATCATAGTATGAAAATAATGACTGAGGAAACTTTCGGACCAATAATACCAGTGATGTCTTTTACTACTGTTGAAGAAGTAATACATCTAGCAAATGATACAATTTATGGCTTAAGTGCTGCTATTTTTGCTGCTTATAAAACTGAAGCTTTAGTAGTTGCTAATCAGATAAATGCTGGTGGAATTAGTATTAATGATGCAGGTTTAACAGCATTAATAAATGAAGGAGAAAAAAATTCTTTTAAGTTTTCTGGTTTAGGTAATTCTCGAATGGGTGCTGATGGTATGAAAAGATTTTTGCGGAAAAAAGCAATTTTGACTAAAGTAAATTCTGTTCCTAATCCTTGGTGGTTTGATTAATACCAAGCATAATATAATAATAAATAAAAATCTTTTTTCCTCAACATTTTCATTCTCAATATTAGAGACTTCCAAATAAAAAATTATCCCATTCTGATGAAAGTAAGGGAGTAGGGAAGAAATTGAAAAAGTCAGGAAGTGGCAACTAACAAGTTAACTATAGGAGTACAAAAATTGGGATTATTTATTTTCTGGTATTCCCTTAAAATTAAAAAAAATTATTAACTATTCAAAAATTACTGATGTTGTAGAAAACATTGGTTTCCGAAGTTATAAGATACATATCTTGATGGTTTTAGGGAGTAGGGAGCAGGGAATAGGGAATATAATGAGTAGGATAGGAAACAAGGCAAAAATATTTACCCCATCATTTGTACCAGATTAGTCTGGAATCTACTGTAATTACTACTGTTGAAAGAATAAATTATAGAAATTAGAAAATTTTTAACCTTAAAACCTATGAAATTACCTAAACTTGAAAGAATATCAAGAGGAGGGAGTGGTTTTGGTGAAGGTTGCCATAGTAGTGATGCTGATTAATTTACGGGTGCTACTAAATTACAGTTTCTCCAGCATTTGCTATGTCCAACGTGCATTTTTTTGCACGTCCACTCACAGGAACAAGGTTTTTTGTGATGACTCATGCACATTATCCCACTTCGCCAAAATTTAGGAGATGATTCAAACATAGAGATTAGCAATTAAGGAGTACCTCAAAAAAAGTATCAATAATTTTTACTTTTATTTATGTATGCGTTTGTGTGTGTTTCATTACCTTGTAGCCCCTATAGACTTAGGGGCTATTTTTTTTGTAGATACGCGCTAATATTATGTCTGGTTGAATACTTATAAATAAGGATGAATAGGAAGCATTGTAATTATTAATTATCTTTGGTTAAAACCGAAAAGATTGAACCAACTACAGAAATCTTGTTTCTTTAATTATCAATTATCAATTATCCATTATTCATCCAAGCTTTCATTTTTCCCGGATTTAATAAACCATAAGGATCTACTTTTTGTTTAAATTCTAACTGTTCAAAATCTGTGTTTTTCATTCCCCCATCTTCCAAAATATAGGTATGAGGATTAAAAATCATTACCCCATTTTCCTCGTGATATTCAATAATTTCATTCAGTCGTTCTTCTGAACTATAACGGACAATTTGTAATCCTACTGGTGTAGTTTTACCATCCATTTTCATAAACTCTAAGTGCATGATTACTTCATCACCAAAATGCCGATACATTTTTTCTACAAGTGCTAAATTTTTATCAGCAGGAAAAGCACTTTGTAAATAAGTTAAATTTGTATCTACACTCCGCGCGTGTAATGTCGTATGATTCCAAGTAAACTCATATATTGGCGTACCCTTACTTGCTTCTTGAGCAGTTTTTTCATAACAAATTTCACCCTTAAATTCTTTAAACAAATCCTGAAAAGATGCCAAACTATATTCAGATACCATCAAAAAAGCACAATGTTTTCCTTCAGGAATTGATTTTTTTAAACCAGCAAAAAAACTAGGTATCGGCCAAGCAAAAATTGTAATTAATTTTTTGACAATTCCATCACTATCTCCCAATGCTTGAGCAAATTTTGCACAGGTCATAAAATCATCAAAAGTCACTATTAATTCTGCCCAAGGATAACTAGAAGCTAGAGGTATTTCTAATTGAGTAATAATTCCATTTGTTCCATAAGCATGATTAACCTTTTGTACGTCATCTCCTCGCAATTCTATAACTCTTGGTTCGTCTTCCATCGTAACAACTCGGACAGCAGAAACATTACCTCTATCTCTCAATCCACCATAATTAATTGAACCAATTCCACTACTACCACCACCGATAAATCCTCCAATTGTAGCAGTGCGATAAGTTGAAGGAAACATCCTGATTTCCCAACCAATTTCTTTAGCTTTTTTATCTAAAGCCATTAATTTTACTCCTGGTTCGACGCAAGATAAACCAGGTTTAATCCAATTAATATTATTCATTTTTGTAGTGTCGAGAACTACCCCTCCCTCCAAAGGAATACATTGCCCATAATTACCAGTTCCCGCACCTCTAATTGTTAAAGGTGCTTGATATTTAACGCAAGTTTTAGCTATTTGTAAAACTTCTGCTTCATTAGTGGGGCGGACAATTAAATTAGCTCTTTTGTCTTTCAGTTGGGATTCTAAAACAGGGCTGAAATGATAATAGTCTAAGGAGAGTTTTACGACTTGATTTTGGTCAGTAATAATTTCAATATTTGTTAGTTCTGATGCTAGGGCATCCCAATTTATTTGTTTTGTTTCAGTTGTTGTCATTAGTATTTTGAGTAAAAGGTTATTTTAACATTATTATATAGAATTGCCTGAAAAGTAGTTATTGCCACAATAGAAAGTTTTTTGAAAGATATTGTGATATAATTAAATAACATCAATAAGTAGCGATCGCTAAAATGCGTATTATCAGTCGGAGGACACTGAGACAATATTGGGAAAAACATTCTAATGCTAAACCTGGAATTTTGCTATGGTATAACCGGGTATCAGATGCAGAGTTTCAAAACTTTAATGATTTACGGCAAATCTTTCCTTCAGCAGACTTAGTTGGAAATTTTACTGTCTTTAACATTGGAGGAAATAATTATCGACTCATTACTTACATTGATTACGAGTACAAAATAATTTTTATCCGTGCTGTACTAACCCACTCCGAATACGATAAGGAAAATTGGAAAAATGACGACTGGTTTAAAAACTCCTAACAATTATTATATAGAATTAATTACTACATTTCCCCCTCGCCCCATAACTAACGAAACTGAATTAATAGCTACTCAAAATCGTATTAATTCTATTTTAGACAAAGGTTCCTTAACAAAAGAAGATCGGGACTATCTAAAAGTTTTAGGAATGTTAGTCTATGAATATGAAGAAGAACACGAACCAATTCCTACTATTAGAGGTGTTGAACTTCTGAAAGCTTTATTAGAAGAATCTCAACTTTCTCCTCAAGATTTAGTTCCTATTTTAGGGAATGAATTGATGGTGTTAGAAGTATTGAATGGTAAATTTCAACTCTCAGAAAATCAAATTCAAGAACTAGCTAATTTTTTCCATATTTCTCCATCTTTATTGATAGATAATGATAAGTAGTCATTGCGACGATAGGAAGCAATCTAAGGGATATGTTCCAGTCGCAACGACTTACAATAACTAACCAAATTATTGAATTTATAATGTTATATATAATCCGAATGAAAACCGTCATTGCGACGATAGGAAGCAATCTCGCACCACCCCAGACATTGCTTCCTTCCACTCCGTTCCAGTCGCAATGACTTAATATTATCTACGTTTGAGTTTATAATTAAAGTTCGTAGTTTTGCTCTAGCCCGAACTATAAGATAGGGCTAAAGCCCAACTACAAACAAAAACTTTTTTATCGTTTATTATCCGCATATTATATTACAATAACTAATCAAATTATTTAATTTATTTAGTCTTTTGCCAATCTTCTAACGCTGCAATAACAAAGCTACTAGCAGGATGATTTAGTAATTGTTCAACGGCAGAAACTCCACCAGCTTTTATCGCACTGAATATTCTTTCTGCCTTAGTTGGATTATTATCAATTTGTGTAATTACTTCTGTAGCAATTTTCTTTTGGCCTGCCTCTGTATCTGACCGATAAGTTTCATCAAGTTGCTCTAATAATTCTTGAATATCTTTTGCTGCTTGTGCTAAATTTTGTTCCTGAGATTCGTGAATTGTTCGAGCGATTTTTGCAGAGTCTTTAATTTCTCCTCCGCTACCAGCTAGACCATAAATTTCTCCTTTGTTGCCAACTGCTCCATGAATTTCTCCCTCTTTACCAACTACGCCATAATTTTCACCTATCTCAATTTTATCTCCACTACTTTCTGGCATATTTGTATCTCCTTTATTACTATACTTTCCTATATTAACACTAGGGCGATTAACTGCTGCACTTAATACACTTTTATACCATTCAATATCTTTTTCTCTCTGTGCCAATACTGCTAACAGTTGTTCTGCTGAAAGTGCTTTTACCTCATTATAAGTCTCGAAATATTCTTTATGCAACATTGAATGGTCAGCTTCAGGTGGAGTTTCTGCTTTAATTAATAGTTTGTCATTATTTTCGCCTCGAACTTCTACAGAACAGATTTTTATTTCTGCTTCTGGATGCTTTTCTTGTGTTTCCTGAAGTGAATATGCAGCTATTCGGGGGTCTACTCCTTGATTATGATAAAGGTCTAAAGTATTCACTAAAGGTTTGATAAAATCTACAAATTCCCCTTCTTCAAAAATTTTATCTTCATCGGCAGGTTTTCGGCGCATACGCTCATCCAAACTTTCTTCTGGCGGAAGTTTGAGAAAGTCTGGTCGTCCTCTATTCTGAGGTAAGCGCATATAAACATAATCACAGTGGATACCGTCTAGTTTAGTTGTAGTTGTTATTCCCCAGTCCTCAAGAAAAGCTCCGGTTAAGGTTGCGCCTGTGAGGTCAGCTTGGTCTAAAAATGTTCCTACTAATTTAGCACGAGAAAGGTTAGCATCTTGAAGGTTTGCGGACTTGAGATTCGCTTCTATGAAACTGGCATTGGTTAGATGTGCTCCCTTAAGATTAATTCCTTGGAGGGTTGAGCGATCTAAGTTGATGTTTTCACCTTGACCTGTTCTAACTAACTCTCTGACTTTGGCATCTTTTAGATAGGTTTCTCCTGGTCGTATGCGGTCTAGTTTAACAGTATCTCTCCAACAAGTACGGGTTATGTTAGCACCTCTAAAATCTGTGCTTTTGAGTCTGGCTGCTGTAAAGTTAGCATCAGTCAAGTTAGCGCTCCTAAAGCCAGTGCCTCCTGTTGCTGCAAAGGCAACAGCAATTTTCCGAACTAGGCTGTGCTTCTCATCTCCACTATTAGCTTGCCAACCAATGTAGCTTCCTAACAATACTGCTGCCACAGCTACACCACCAGCTATTGCTCTACCCTCCCAGGAGTCAATAGCATTCAGAGCATCAAGCATAGCCCCTTCGAGCTCTTTATCTACAGTTCTAGCTGCATCCATAGCTGCTACTGCTACACCTACAACAGCAACAAACACACCAGACATGACTCTAGCTACAAAAATAGTTAAGGTTATTATTACAGCCAAAGCCCCAACTACAACGATAAAAATAGCTACAGCTGCTGACCCTGCTCCAATTCCCGCTAATGTCCCGTAAAAAATTCCACCTATAGCTACAGCTGTAGCCAGAGAAAAACTTACGGTAATTACAGCAGGTATATATCCCTGTCGAATACTAAAAATAAATAAAGCAGCTAATGATACAAAGACAATCACACCTAGAGCAATAGGATATTCTTGAATGAATGCAGGCTGCAGCATACCAGAAGCAATAAGACCAGCAAACCCAGATGCTTCTCCTAATAGCACCGACACTAAAAGTGACACCGCTACCAAGAGAACTGCCCAACGCTTCTGTAACCCTGCCTTAGCTCCACAAAACTTAGCCCTCGTTAGATTTACACCACTAAAATTAGTACCCCGAATATCAGCAAAACTGAAGTCTGCATCAGATAAATCTTCACCTTTAAAAGATAAACCTCTAAGATTAGCTCCTTGGAAATTTCGTTCATCTTGTTGATATTGTTGCAATATTTCATGTTTACGCCGATTCATATTTTGTATCTATTAATAAGGATTTAGTAAAGGAAAATTGGCAAAATGACCACTGGTTTTAAAACTTCTGACAATATAATATTATATAAAATTGATTACTACATTTCCTCCTCATATCCTGCTTATTTCTCTTAGTAAATTCCTACTTAATAACTTATTCAACTTCATCATCTAACGGTTGACAAAATTGCCCCCAATATTCTAATGATTCAAAAGTATTATATACACCGTAATTATCATCAATACTCATAAAACGTAAAAATTTACAAATGGCTTCTGATTGTTTCCTGGTAAAAAATTCTCTACGAGATAGATTAAAAGTGGATGGAATTAAAGAAAACATTGTAGAGTCAATAGAAGTGTTATTGGAGGTCTCATAATTATTGATTGTCCATAAAATATAAGCAGGTAGATAGAAACGATAGCCTTTTTCATCGAAAAAGCTTAAAATATCAGATAAATTTTCAATTAACTTATCATTAGTATCCTGCCAATTATTGGGTAATAATTCTTCAACAGATAAATTTTTAACTAAATCTTGGGAAATATATACTCCTCCATTTTTAGCTAGAATATTATGGTAAATTTGTTGTTGCCGTCGCTCGTACTTATCTTCTTTTTTTAGAGAAGCATTAAACATATAATCATCAATCATCCGAGCTTCAATTAAAGTAATTCCATCCTCTAGTTTTACTCCAGCAAATGCTTCCTGAATAGCCTGAATAACTTGTTGTTTAAAAATCTCTAGTTTTTCGTCTAAAGTTTTCCAATTAGGCAGTCTAGTTTCACTTTCAGTCGGATTTCTTACCAAATATCCCCATTCTTCTTCACAAACTCCCCAACGATTAAAATTTTGCTGTGCTTGTCTCAAAGTACAATAATTTGTGCCCCATTCCTCAAAATTATTAGTATCTTCCCAAAAACAAACTGGGCAGATTTGATATGTTCCTGGTGGTGGTTTTTCTAGAGTTAAATAACCACAACAAGGGCAAGGATAAAATTTTGTTATTTTCGGTTTATTCATCAAACTTTTTCGATTTTTATGATTAGATAAAGTATATGTTGGGTTGCGCTGTCGCTTAACCCAACCTACATCTGTCAAAATTCAATTGTTTAATAGTGGGAGCATCTTGCTCCCGTAAATTTTCCTCCTATTACTCCCGTAAATTTTCCTCCTATTCAAACAAACTATCCAATTCACAATAATCAGGTAAAGTTGTATCAATAACTCTACCATTTCTCAATACCATTCTATCATGTTGAGGCCGTGACAAAAGTTCGCTAAAATTCCTACCTTTAAACAGAATTAAATCGGCAGAAAACCCAACTTTAATTCTACCAATATTAGGCAAACCAATTAAATCCGCAGGAGTCTTAGTCACAGCATTCGGCCAATCTCCATAAGGCATATCTAAATGAGCAATTCTCACCGACATATTAAATACTTCCAAAACATCATGGTCGCCAAATCCAAAAAACGGGTCGCGACAATTATCACTGGCAATAGCAACAGAAATTCCTTGTTTTTTCAACTCATGTAATAAAGTTACACCCCGCCATCTCGGAGTATAATTATCTTGCCGATTTTGCAGATAAAGATTACACATTGGCAAACTCACAATACTAATACCAACGTCCTTAACTAACTCCAGAGTTTCTGTTACTTGTTCGGGAGTTTGTACAGCCAAACTACAACAATGTCCGCAGATAATTTTCCCATAAAATTGATGACTAATTGCCTTCTCAGCAACCTTGTGTAAAACCCTAGAATTAGGATCTCCATTTTCATCAGTATGTAAGTCTAAATTTAATTGTCTTTCTTTCGCCAAACTAAATAATTTATCTAATTGATTATCTACATCTGAACTCATAAATGGAACCGCTCCTAATATCCCACCAACATCAGCAATTTTATCCGCTAATTTTTCTCCAGCTTGAGTAAGATAATAATCCCCAGTAACCAAAGAAACAGGTTGCAATATTAATTTACCTTCCCACTCTTTTTGTAATGTTTGAAATACCTCTAAACTAATATTTGCCTGTTCTGCAAAACAGTCAAGATGAGTCCGAATAGCTTTTGTGCCATGAGCATAACTGCATTTGAGACCAAATTCCATCCGGCGATAAATATCTTCAGCATTCCAATATTTCCCCGCATCCCCAGCACCCGCATCTATAGCACCATTAAAACTACCATCTCGGTTAGGCGATCGCTCCCAAATATGTCCTTTATCTAAATGAGTGTGCATATCCACAAAACATGGCCACACCATACCACCTTTCAACTCAACTTTAGGAATGTCCCCAGTTGAAGGTAAGCCTTTTGAGGAATGGACAATTTTTGTGATGACTCCCTCTCTAATTTCTATATCTACTAAAGACAAACCTTCCCTAGTTTGACTTGATATCTCTAATTCTCTTTCTATAAGACACACAGGTACATGAGTATTTTTTAACCAATAGTTAGAAGTATCAGGGATTACTGAAAATTTTTGATTGTTCATAAGAAAAGAGGGAATAGGGAAGAGGGAATAGGGAATAGGGAACAGAGACAAGTATTTAATAATTTACAGTAGGGACGTTGCATGCAACGTCCCTACAAGGTTATCATTTTTTTTATGTGAAGAAAATTATTGGCAAAAGGATTAAATTCAATGATGACTGAATCTAGATTACAGACTGCATTAAAAAATGGCCAAGCTCTAAAAGTGATTAGTGGTTTGACTAATTTTGATAAAGATAGAGTCGCAGCAACCGTTAAAGCTGCTACTCTGGGTGGAGCAACCTTCCTTGATATTGCTGCCGATCCTAATTTAGTAGAGATGGCACGCAGTTTAACTAATTTGCCTATTTGTGTGTCTGCTATTGAACCTGCTAAATTTGTACCAGCAGTAGAAGCGGGTGCTGACTTAATTGAGATTGGTAATTATGAGGCATTCTACGCTCAAGGTATGCGCTTTGAAGCAGAAGAAGTTTTACAGTTAACTCAAGAAACTCGCAAACTTTTACCTAATATTACTCTTTCTGTAACTGTTCCTCATCTTTTAGAATTAGATCGCCAAGTACAACTAGCAACCGAGTTAGTAAAAGCTGGTGCCGATATTATTCAAACTGAAGGTGCTGTCAGTGCTAAACCTACTCACCCTGGAACTTTGGGTTTAATTGAAAAAGCTGCTCCTACCATAGCAGCAGCTTATGAAATTTCTCGTGCTGTAGATATACCCGTATTGTGTGCTTCTGGTATTTCTAATGTTACTGCTCCATTAGCGATCGCTGCTGGTGCTGCTGGCGTTGGTGTGGGTTCCGCTATTAACAAACTGAATGATGAAGTGGCGATGATAGCTGCTGTTCGTAGTTTGGTGGAAGCGTTGGCAAGTGTTAGTAATGTTAAAGCAGATGTAATGTCTGTTTAATTTGCTTGATTTGGATAGTTTTCAGGTTAATGAACTAGATTAAAAAATCAGGATTTACGCAAATTCATAGGTAATAAGCTATTGGTAGAGAGCGAATGCCATTCGCCCCTAAAAGATATGGCCGTTTTGTGTAAGTCTTGAAAAAAATAAATCTGTAGGGCCGATTCGCGTTTGCGGAGCATTCCGTAAGGAAATCGCCCCTACAGTGGTTTACCCAAAAGAAATCAGACATACCCGGTTTCTACAGTTGAAAAATCCTAGCCATTTTCCCCTACTCTCTATTCCCTACTCCCTATTCCAAAATATTAACTTCTAAGATTAACTTTAAGTTTATCAACCAAAGCATCTCTAACTTTTTGCTGCACTGGATCGACATCCGCATCAGTAAGAGTTCGATCGCTCACTCGATAAATTAACCGAAAAGCTAAACTTCTTTCACCTTCGGGTACATTTTCACCCCGATATTCATCAAATAATTCTATAGACTCCAATAACTTACCAGCAGCTTGAGAAATCACCTGTTTAATCTCATCTACTGATACCTCAACTGGTACAAAGAAAGCAATATCTCGGTCTGCGGGAGGAAAGGTAGAATAAGCACTAAACTTGCGTCTGACAATATTTCCTTGAGTCATTACGGATACTAATACTGCCAAGTCAAGTTGAAAAACATAAACCTCATCCGGTAAGTCCCGCTCTTGCCGTAGTTGAGGATGTAGTTGCCCAAAAACACCAAGATATTTTCCTTGTAACCATAATGATGCTGTGCGGCCTGGATGTAACACAGAATTTGCGGAGTTTGGTTTGTATTGCACGTTCAAATAGAGTCGTTCAAAAACCTGTTCTAAAATACCTTTAGCTTCAAACCAACTCAAAGGTTGTTCCTTACCACCTCGCGTCCAACTTTTACCACCGTTACTGATAATTCCAGCGATCGCTTCTGCTTCTTGAAATTTTTCTGACTCTTTCCAGAAAATACGACCTATCTCAAACCCATTCAATACTCCATTTCCTTGTTCCAGGTTATATTGAAAAGCATCAATAAGTCCGGTTAAAAGTTCTGTACGCAGAGCAGAATATTCCACAAATAAAGGGTTAGCGATCGCTATTTGATTTTCCCCACCTTGTTTTACCAAAGAATATTGCATCAATTCTGTTAACCCCGCACCCCGGAAAGCTACCCGAAGACTACGGAGCGCCGACTGTTCTGGTGGCAAATAACCTGCTGCACTTTTGCCTGGTAGAGTTTCACAGAAATTATCGTATCCGTACAAACGCCCAACTTCTTCGATCAAGTCTATTTCTCGTTCCAAGTCTCGATAACGATAGGGAGGTATCGTCACATTCCAAACTACTGCTTCTTTAGTTTCGGTTTTGCTCAAGTCACATCCTAAAGATTTGAGAATACCTTCAACTTCTTCTGGTTGGAGAAAAGACTCATTCAAATTATCTTCCCCACGCTTCAGTGGTCCTAAAATTTCGTTAATGCGGTCCAGACGGAGAGATAATTCGCGAGTTGCTGTGATACTATCTGCTTTAGTGGTAAAAGTTTCTTGATGAGTAACCTTTCCTCCAGCTAAATCAGTAATTAAATGAATAGCACGACGACAAGCTAATGCTAATTCTGCTTGATTAACCCCCCGTTCAAATCTAGTAGAAGCTTCTGTCCGTAGACCTTGAGTTCGAGCTGAACGACGAATAGCAATAGGAGCAAAAATTGCTGCTTCTAAGAATAGATTTGTTGTATTATCATCAACTTCAGTTTCTTCTCCACCCATTACTCCTGCCAGAGCTACTGGTTGGTCATTAGCCGTAATTAATAAAGTTTCAGCTTCCAGAGTGCGCTTTTGACTGTCCAAGGTAACGAGAGATTCATCAGGTTTTGCATAACGAACTCCAATTGTCAATAATTTTTCACCCGTCACGGTTTGAATTTTATCTTTGTCAAAACCATGAAGTGGCTGGCCCCACTCCAACAAAATATAGTTAGTTATATCCACTACATTATTGATAGCTCTTATACCTGTAGCTTCTAATCGCTGTTTTAACCATTCTGGTGAAGGACCAATTTTTACTCCTTTAATGACAGTACCAATATAAATGGGACAAGCTTCCGATTCTGAGATATCTATTTTGAGACTACTATTGCTATCTTGCTTTGGGATAATAACTTCAGAAACATCTGGTATTCTGAGGGATGCTCCGGTCAGAGCAGCAACTTCGCGGGCTACACCAATCATACTTAGAGCATCAGCACGATTTGCCGTTGTTGTCAAGTCTAAAATTACATCATCTAGACCGAGTAAAGGTCCTACATCACTACCTAACTGGGGCTTTTCTAGGTCAAATATATGAATTCCCTCAGATTCTTTTGTGAGGCCCAGTTCTGACAAAGAACAAATCATTCCTTCCGAGTGGACTCCCCGGAGTTTACTCTTTTTAATTTTTAAGTCAATGGCCGCCAAATAAGCACCAACAGTAGCGACTGCCACATAAATATCTGCTTTAGCGTTAGGAGCTCCACAGACAATATTTAACGGGTCTGGCTGACCAATGTCCACTTGGCAAACTTGAAGTTTATCAGCATTGGGGTGTTTGTTAGCTTCTAGTATTTTTCCTAAAACTACTCCTGCTGACCATGTGCTTCGATCTTCTATTTCTTCCACCTCGAAGCCTGCCATTGTCAGAGTTTCAGCTAATTCTTCTGGAGTAATGTTAATATCTACCAGTTCCCGCAACCAGTTCAGAGAGATACGCATTATTTAATAATTCCCAATATTTAGGCATAGTAGAGCATATATAGCAGAAGTCAGTATGAACAAATGGCCATTTGCCCGTACATTCTGTCTGTAACTAAATTTGATAGTTTGAAAATGTCCTAACAGTCATAGCAACTGCTATATCTTGCTCTTTGGCCATATTTATGACCTCAAGTAACATTTTATCTCTCTAGTGGTTGGGGTTTTAACGAAGTTAGAAGTCACAACTCAGAAGTAATTCCTGACTAAGTTCGAGGATTTATAAATGTCCTCAACTATTTGCGTAGTGCTATATAATTTGTTTAGGTATATAGATCATAATAATTCTATCAAAGAATATTAAACTCTCTGTATTTATAGGGATTGGCTTAACTAGAAATAGGAAAAGGGATTTGTCACAAATATTTATCTAAATTGTGCCATCTGTTTTCGTGACACATAAGCTTTCATTTAATTTATCCAAACTTACTGTTACAAACTCTTTCTCCTCAATTTATTACACTCAAGCTGAAAATTCCCAAATGCTTCCGAGTAGCTAAATATTTCTACGGATTGCTAATTTATTAATCTTAATAGTTATAGTTGGCTACCATGATAACAATGTCTTTTGTTGTTATGATAATGATAACTTGAGAGATAAAATTAAGCTAAAACCTACCTCTTAATATCCAGGTTTAATCAACTTTTTTTTGATGCTAGATGTGTTTAGAGAAAAACTATAGATTTTGATTCATATACTAGATAAGTATAATGTTAATATAACCCGAAAATAAGGTCTCAACCTTTATCCTTTTAAGGGTATGAAAAAAATCAACTTCAGTATTTAAAGGCTCTGGCTTTCCTAGGTCATGCTGCGCAAACAGTAGTCGGTACTGTTAATGCAGTTACAACCATAGGAGGCTAATTAATAACTGAAATGACCAGACTAATCAAGTTAACTATCTCAGCAACCCTGTTTAATAAATTTGTCGCATATCTATCTGTGATGGAGAAAAAAATATATATACTATGAATCAAAACCAAGTGGGAGCTACTCTCAATGTCTCAAATTTTAGATAATACCCATTGTTGTTAAATCTTTAGGAATTGGCCTTTGTTTATTAAATTTGCTATGAAGAGATTGGTCGTTAAAAAAAAATAAAACTAATATTATTGAATTAAGATGAGCTATTGTATAAATCCTGCCTGTCCTCAACCTCAAAATCCAAATAGTGTTAAAAAATGTCAAGCTTGTGGTTCAGATTTAATTTTGCGCGATCGCTATGAAATTATTCAACCTCTTGGTAAAGGAGGTTTTGGAGCAACTTTTTTAGCTAAGGACAAATCTTTACCAGGAGATCCAATTTGTGTAATTAAGGAATTACGCCCATCAACTACAACCCCTGGTGTCTTAGAGATGGCAAGAAAACTATTTGAACGAGAAGCAAAAACTCTGGGAAAAATTGGCCATCATCCCCAAATTCCCAGATTATTAGGTTATTTTGAATGGAAGAAACATTTTCATTTAGTTCAAGAATATGTCAGTGGTTCAACCCTAAAACAGGAAGTCAAAAAACAGGGTCTATTTTCAGAAGAACAAGCGAAAAAATTTATCATTGAAATTTTGCCAGTGATAGATTATATCCACACTCAAGGAGTAATTCACCGGGATATTAAACCTGCTAATATTATTCGGCGGAGTCAAGATGGTCATTTAGTTCTAATTGACTTTGGCGCTGTCAAAGATCATGTGAACCAAACTCATATGTCAGGTGGTACAGGAGAAACAGCTTTTACAAATATCTCTATCGGTACTTCAGGTTTTGCACCACCAGAACAAATGGCTTTGCGACCTGTATATGGAAGTGATATTTATGCTTTGGGAGTAACTACTATTTTCCTGCTGACAGGAAAAACTCCAAACAGTCTTGGTTACGATCAGATTAATGGTGAAATTCTCTGGCGTCCTCAAGTAAGTGTTAGTGACTGGTTTGGAGAAATTTTGGAGAAAATGTTAGAAGTTTCTGTACGACATCGCTTCCAGTCAGCAGAAGAACTTTCAGCAGCTTTGAAGACCAAAAAAACTCAGAAAAAACAGGTACAACCTGCTACAGATGATGCTGTTAAGACTTTATTTCCAGAGGAACCTACAGTTTTTAATGACAATAAAAATGATGTTTCATGGATTTCTCCCAGCACTAAAATTGCTCACAAAATTAGAGAACGCAACACTCGTTTAGAAAAAAATCCTGCAACTCGCGCTCGATCTAATGTGAAGATGAGGCAAGAAATTAATCAAGGGTATTTGACGACAGTATCTCCAAAAAGCAAAACAAGTAATACAACACAATTAGGTAGTAAAATTCCGACAAAATGGACTGCTGGAACATTGCGTAGTGCTTATATGAAAGGTAGAAGAGATTTTGCTGATTGTAATTTAAGTCGCTTGAATTTGCGTAATGCTAAGTTGTCTGGAGCTAATTTTTATGGAGCTAATTTACATGAAGCTAATTTAGAAGGTGCAGATTTATCTGATGCTAATCTTGGTCATGTTAATTTAACAGATACTGTGCTAAAAAATGCCAATCTTAATAAAGCTTATTTAAGTACAGCTAGTTTAGCAGGTTGTAACTTACAAGATGCAGATATGACCAATGCTTATATGAATGGGGCAAATTTACGGGGCGCTAATTTGTGTGGTACTAATCTAACAAATGCAATGGTGAGCGATCGTCAACTAGGTACGGCTAAAACTAATTGGTGGACAATTCTGCCCAATGGTAAAAGAGGTTCGGGATTCTAATACCGTTTCACGGAAGTCAAAAGTTAAAAGTCAAAAGTCAGATTTGATAGAACTCCGTTCGGCTTGTCGATCAGTTTAAAACTTTGATACCCCAGTAATTTCAGCAAATTATTTCACATGAAGAATAGGATAAGTAGTGTAGCTTAAGTTGATGAAATTGGTATAAAATAGTGGGTGTTTAATACTTTAATGTAATATAATAGTGGCCGAAAAAATTCTGGTGTTAGTATGATGCTCGAAAAAATTTTTTATGCCACAATAATTACGCTATTACTACCTATCTTGTTAGAAATTTATCCTTTTTCCCAACCTAAAACTTTGAAGATCAAGGAAGTAACACAGAAATATAATCCTGTTCAAAGCTATGTTGATAAATTTTCTGTTATTTTTCCCAGTTAATTTATTTATTGGGAGAATTAATCTCATATACCCACGTCAAATGACGTGGGATATTATTAGCAACCTCAGAATTTCTATAAACCTAATGAGTTCCTGCCCATGTCACCCATTTATGGGATACACCTAAATGAGAGCAGGCTTCACTTAATTCAGTTTGATTAACGTTGGCTCCTGTCAAATCTGCGCCACTCATTTCTACCTCATCCAGGATTGCCCCAATTAAGTCTGCATTTATTGGGGTATACGATTTACAAATTGCTTCAATTGCATTGGCGAATGATTTAGTATTAGTTACTCATAACATTAATGAGTTTAGTAGAGTCGATGGATTAAAGTATGAAGATTGAGAAATTGTCTGAATTGAGAATTTATTTTTACTTGAAAATTAGGTAAAATTCCACTCCTTTTCTATCAACTCTTGAGCATAACCATTACAGCAGTTTCCGAAGCTATGAGGTACAGTTGTTTTTATTCTTTTCTATTGCCTATTCCCTGTTCCCTGTTCCCTGTTCCCTCAAACCTAAAATTTTGTACCTCATAACAACGGGAAGCGCTGTATGTTCCCATGCACCTGTCACAATTTCAGCAATACCCACAATAGCAACACCAACTACTGGAATTTTTTGCAGTTTTTTAAATTCTGTAATTTGGAAGCAACGACAGTCTCCTGTTGTGACTAAACGCGCCCAATGTTCGCAATTAAACCGATATAGTTCATACTGCCAATTTTCGTGAAACTGAGCAACAGAAATGTGCATTGCCTTTTGAATTTTCTCTTTTTCTAAATGCGTTATATCATGTCCGGTTGAACAGTGATAAATAAATAACCATGGAGGAGTCAGGAGTCAGGAGTCAGGAGTCAGGAGGGAAGAAAGAAGAACAGAAAAAGAAGAGGAAAGTTTTTTTATCACTAATTATCCGGACATGATATTACCCACTGCGCTGGTTGAAAACGCTCCCAGTCAATATACCAAATAGCTAGTCTTCCTGTATCTTTTTGGCGATCGCTATGAATAGGTTCCCATGCTAGAGACTCTGAATTATTTAGTTGCACTGAGTAATGCAAAATATTTGGGTTTTGAAGATCGTGATGATACAACAACCGTCCATATTCAGGATGAAATAAATTGTTGTCAATTAAAGAATGAAGTATTGATATACTGCTTTAATGAGCAGAGATAGAATTATATTTAGCTGATAGCTGACTGCTGAATGCTTATATATTATCAATAGAAAAATCAGTAATCCAACCTCTTTGAACAAACAATGGAAGTAAAACTCCAATATCTACTTGAGGCTCAACATCGACAAGTTTTTCACATATAATTTCAAATGGATAATTTCCTTGAAAAGCATTTAATAATTCCCACTCTTCATCATTCGGTAAATCAATCCGCATATCATAATTTTGTCGCCACAAAAATATTTTTACCCCGCCTTCATCTAGACTTACTATTTCATCACCTTGATAATCAGGTTGATTAATTTCCCAAATTCGATGAATAGGATAAATAGACTCTAAAAGTACACTATTTTTTGGTAAATAAAAAATTAACTCCCCCCATTTTTCTTGAGGAATTTCACCCAAAGCTTGGAAATCCAAACCCCTGATATCTTCACCACAAAAAACGCGATGCCAATTCCATTCTAAACGTGCTACATCTGGCAGATATGGTAAATCTTTTACAGGTTCAAAATTAGCCAGAAAATCTGGAAATTGTTCCCCATAATCTCCTAAGTCTGGTGATAAACAAGGAAACCTATCTATAAATTTTAATCCAGTTGCATCAAAAAATTTTTCACCTACTAACTGGCAGCAAACAGGATAAATTGAGGTTAATGTATTACTTAAATTTCCAACAACATTATTTCGGTAAATTGCAAAACTTTCGGCAGGTGCTAAATTATTCGGTGCTTTAATATGTTTACTTAATTCTTCTATGCTAATAGTGTCTCTTTCCCACACAGCTCGTAGAAATAAGTTTTGTAGAGCGATAGCTTCCATTAGTTTATATTTTCTAATAATTTATCAGCTTTATTTGCTTCTGCCATTAATACTTCAAAACTAGGAATATCAGTATCCCATTCTATTAAAGTTGGTACAGCACCAAATCTTGTTAATGCTTCTTTATATAATTCCCAAACTGGAGGATGTACGGGATAACCGTGGGTATCTAATAGATAATTTTCTTTTTCTTCGTAACCTGCTAAATGAATTTCTTTGACTCTTGTTTTTGGGATACCATCTAGATATTTTAGAGGGTCAATTCCATTATTTATGGCATTAACATAAAGATTATTTACATCCAATAGTAAGTAACAGTCTGCTTTTTTGACTAATCCCTGAATAAACTCCCATTCTGACATAGTTGAATCTGTAAAACTTAAGTATGGGGAGGGATTTTCAATTAAAATTTGCCTTCCTAAAAATTCCTGTACTTGCAGAATTCGGGATGCCACAAAATCCATTACCTCTTCTGTATAAACAAGAGGAATTAAATCATTAAGATAGTGACCATTAACAGATATCCAAGATAAATGATCGGAAATTAAATCTGGCTCAACTTTTGCTGCTAAATTTTTTAATCTAGTTAAATAATCTAAATCTAAGGGGTCTGTTGAACCCAGAGACATTCCTACTCCGTGTAGAGTAACTGGATAATCTTGACGAATTTTTTCTAAATGAAATAGTGGCAAACCACCTGCACAAAAATAATTATCTGATAAAACTTCAAACCAATTTACTTTAGGTTTTTGAGTAAGTATATATTGATAATGGAGAGAACGTAAAGCAATTCCTGCACCTTGAATTGATGGTGAATTAATGCAGGATAAATCTTCATCTATCTGCAAATTTTGACTAATATCAGATTCAAACTTTTGAGATTGTAAGTTGGTTATCATAAGCTATTTTGATATTGATAAAAATATGGCACTCTTTAACTTGTAGGTAATTTTATGGAAGATAGGAGTCAAGAAAGACATACTTCCTATAGAAGGATTTTTCTATTCTTGACTCTATCAACCTTAAATCATAACTTTATTCAAAAATGCCATAATTTTTGTAATAATAACTTAAATTTTTAACTAACTAATATGTAGCCAGTTTATTCCTTACTTGCTTGGTTTAATAGTTGCACCAACAATCTTTTCGCAAGTACCTTCAGGAACGTAAAGCCATTCATTAGGATCTCCATCTTTCTCAGCCATACCTGCACAGCTATGGCCATTAGCACCACAATCATTCATGCCAGCTTTAACAATACCAGCACATTTTTCCATACCTTCTTTTCCAGCAAGAGCTTCCTGATTACTACCTAGAGTAGCGATACCAACAGCTAATACACCAGTCATTGCAGTAGCCAAAGCTAATTTTTTGTTGATGTTTTTCATGATTTTTTATCCTTCAATTAATCAATTTCAATCTTCAGTTATAGAGTATCTATAATTGATATTAAGATAGTCTTTGAAAAATCTGAGACTTAGCTGAGAACCGGGTAAATAGTTGGTGAGTATTTTTGAGCATCTAAGATTGCGATTTTTCTTGCACTCCATCCGCCAGTAGTAACATTTAATAGAATATTTAAAAATTTTCCATGGCCACTGAATGACCACTTAGTATCTGTGGAACATAATGAGAATGATAAATAATTGGTAAATTAATTGTTTAAGTCAAAAGTCTAATATTAAAAGTCAAAAGTTAATAGTATTAATTTAAGTAACTTTGATTATCTTACTAAAACAGACAGATTATAGTAAATAATTTTGGAAATTTAAAAGATTGGCTATAAGTAAAAAAGACGGAAAAGAAAATATATCTTATGTAGTAGATAAACTAATAATTGTACCTATGTATCTACTCATTATTATCAAAGCAATTAGTATTAATTAAAAAATATTATAATAGAACTAAAAATATTCCTAAAATTATGCAACTTAAAACTATTTGGCAACTCGGTAGTAATAACCCAGAAAATCCTAATAATCTAGATACTATTCGTCAATGGTGGGCAGCTCTAGCAGGAACAGAAATTACCTGGCGACAACGACTAATTCCTGATAGTGGAGATATTTCAGAACTTGATTGGGAACCACAAAGATTTGATGAAATATTTCTCATTTCTCAACCAGAAATTCGTGGTATTACTCTTTATTGGCGGAAACCTAATTCTCCTACAGAAAGTAATACAACTGTGCAAAAGTTAGCACTAAATCATACTCGTCAGGAATTATATATTTTTCCACAATCTCAACAACAACTGGTAATTCGAGTGGCATTACCAAAAGTTCAATATCAAAGAATTGAATTGAATAATCCCGAAGTTTTTGTCGAAAATAATATGCTCTTATTTCAGGATGCCAAGCAATTATTAGAAGTACAAATTAAACTAACTTCTGAACAGTTAAATCAATTAAAGGAAAAACTGAAATAGATATCTCCAGAAAAGATAAAGGTAGGGACGTTGGATGCAACGTGCCTACAGAGTAGAGAATAGGGAAAAACAATTGATTATTTCTGTGGGATATTTGATTTTATTTTTCATCTTATTTTTGCTTGTATTTGGATATCAATGGGTTTTGAGACAAAACCCCTACGATAAAATTTTACAACCTATTTAGGATTGCTATAATTATTTTTTATGTTTTTTATGTCCTATCAAATTCTTGAAATAAAAACTATTTTGGGAGCTGATTTTTAACATATTTTCTGGAGTGTCGTGAATATCATATTTAGATTTAGGTCTTGTTGTTTTCTTAGAAATTTTGATATCCTTAAAACTGGCAAAACGGTATTTATAATCATCAAGAAAATCTTGTTTATCCCAAAATAATTTACCGATTGCCTGACAGTATTCAACAAAACACTGCGCCCCTTTAAGTTGCTTGATAATATCTCCTCCTGATGCATTTTGTCCTCCCTTCATTTCAATAAAAATGATGAATTTTTCTTTGTTGATAGTATCAGCAATAATGACAAAATCTGCACGTTTACATTCACCGCGACTTCCCTGGAAAATTGTGGTTGGTGCCCTAAAAGCATCTACCTTAATCACAATAACTTCATCATCATCCGGCATTCCATGAATAGTTAGAGTATAGTTATCAGATTCTTCTCTAAGCTCGACGATTTTCTTTTGATATTTAGTAGATTTTAATTTTTCTATAGCTGTAGGTTGAATCATCTGTTTAAGGATAAAAATATCAGAATCAGCCATCAATTTTCGCCCCAGACTATTGCTTCCTGAATACGATTCATTGTTTCAATAGTTGTATCAAAACTAGGAGCTTCAATACCCATTTCCGGGTCAATATTTGCTTGGGTTAGAGTTAGGGACTTAGTTTTTCTTTTATTACCTTCTAGTTGCATAAGTTTTTCTTCAGCAATATACACTTTAATTTGTTCAGCAGATATTAATTCTTCTTTTTGATAACCCTCTTCTTCAGCAATGCGTTTAAGATGAGGTTTATCGTGATTTAGCATAATTAGTGTATTTAATTCTTTGATAATATAATCACTATGGGTAGTAATAAAAACCTTAATTCCCAGATTAATAAGTCTAGCAAATAGTCGAGCAACACGACGCTGGTTTTCGGGATGTAGGTTTAACTCAGGTTCGTCTACCATCAGTAAGTCTCCAAGTTGAGCTTCGTGTTTTAGATAAAAACCAATATCTAGTAAGGAACGCACCGCGCTAGAACTTTCAAGCATAGAAAGTTTGGGCGATCGTTTCCCTTGTTTCGGCATATAATAAAGTTCGTCATTGGAAGTAACTGTATACTCACCTCCAATAATATCGGCGAAATCATTCAAAACTTCAGGATGGTTATTATAAAGAAAACTACGTTTTTTGAAGATTGTTTCTAGTTCTCGTGTAAACTCTACATTTTGTTCGACTGGAAGTGGATAATCTTGATATCTTTCAAATAAAAACTTTTTTATATCAATCTTATCATCTGCCTGACTTACTTCTTCAAGCAAGCGGTTGCGGGCAAAATTTAACTCTTTGCGAAAAATAGCGGCACCTGTTCTTTCTGCACTAGCAATAAAAGTGTTAGGAAAAAGTTGATAAAAAATAATTTCTTTGAGAGCATTTGCAATAAAATCATTAAAAATCTCAGTTAGAATTTCCGCTTTTGCCTTTTCAACTAGAAGTGTCACAACTAATTCTGTACTATCATCATTTTTGGTAATGGAAAAAAGTTCTCCACCTGGAAAATTGATTTTATGCTCAAACTTCATATTCAAATTAATATTATTAATATCATTTATATCAACAGTGACATCAAATTTTGTTTCTTTAAATCGTTCAGGAACTGCTGCAAAAATCTTTGGTAATTGCTTGGTATATTCTTGACAACCTTTAGTAACGATTTCTTGAGTCTCTTCGATATATTCTTGTATATCAATACTAATTACACCTTCAGCAAATAATTCCTGAATTTTATCGTCAACATTAATAGTAAGTATATCTTTCCAAGTAGACAAAAATCCAAATAAAGTATAAGTAGCATAAGTCTTGCCAGTATTGTTACCTCCACAAATAATTGTTAGATCGGCAAGGGTAAATTCAGCTTGCTTTAATACACCTAAATTCTGGATTTTAATTTTCATTCTTTAGTAATTCTAAAAATCGTTGTTAGCTGCGCATTCTTCAGGAAAAACTTGACCAATCTCAATAGTTAAATTTTAATGATTTGATGGTTTAAGTAATAGAACTTTTCCATCAGGTAAATTAATATTTTCCGGTAATTTTTCTGGTAATTCAGGGAGAGTATCTATTTGACTATTAACCGGATAATTTAACAGTTGTAATAGAGGAGTTGCAATTTCTAAAACCTCCTCTTTTTGTACATCGGCGAAAATATCTACCCACTGTCCTAATTTACCTTTTCTGATATGATTAGGACTCTCTTTCTTCATGCTATTAAGTGATACTTTTTCTTTAATCTTACCTTTAGCTTGGTCGTCTAAATCAATTTCCAAATATTCTAAAATTTTGTCTAACTCATGGTCAAAATTATGTAGCAATCTTTCATAAAAAACAAAATAAATATTCAAATCATTCTGATGCGTTAAATATCCTCCTATATGATTTATCCAATCATAAACAATAATTGTTAGATTGTTGTTTAAATAACTTTCTGGGTTATTTTCATCAACTATTAGGAAAGGGTAATATCTTTGGATATAAGTAGAAAATACAAAATTAGACCAAGAAACTAATACATCTCTAGGATCGCGAATAATATATATTAGCTTGTCAAATTTTATGATAGTTTTTAATACATTGTCACTCATCTGAGCATGAGTCCAAACAAAAGTAGAGCTATTAATATAATCATCTATATTATCAACTGGATACCTAAATATATTACCTATTCTGTAAAATGCAGCATTTCTTGTAATGTCAAAAAAATTAATATCAATCTGCCCTTTTAGCTGATTCATATCCCAAGTTTTAGCCAGTTCATATATGGGTTGATTTTCAATAAAACTTTCATACCTAACATCACTATAATCAATAATATTATGTAAAATTGTATGCAGCCAAAAATTACCACTTTTAGGTAGCCCAATTTTGAGTATGTGCATAGCTTTCTCAACTCTTTCCATCTCATTTTTGCACTTAGGTTTGAAGACCAAACTCCTACGATAAAATGTTACAACCTATTTAGGATTGCTACATATCAAAAATAAAATGAATAGTTTAGATAAAAAATTTAAAACATTAGTAGATTTATTACAAAATAGAGCTATCGAAAACCCCAAACAAATAGGTTATAGCTTCCTAATAGATGGAGAAACAGACACAATTAGCCTTACCTATCAACAACTAGAACAACGTTCACGGGCGATCGCTGCCTATCTCCAGTCAGTATGTCCACCAGGAGAAGTCGCCCTACTCCTATATCAACCGGGACTAGAATATATTACTGCTTTTTTTGGATGTCTCTATGCAGGGGTCATAGCAGTTCCCGCCTATCCACCCAGACCAAATCGTTCCCTAGAGCGCATCCAAACAATTATTAGAGACAGCAAGGCCAAAATAGCTTTAACAACTCATTCTATCGTTTCGAGCCTAGAACGTCGTGCCTCAGAAACCCCAGAATTAGATGATTTAGGTTGGTTAGCCACAGACCATATTCCTGAGAGTTTTGCCGAGAAATGGCAAGAACCCACAATTAACGAAAATACCACCGCCTTCTTGCAATATACCTCTGGCTCCACGGCCACACCAAAAGGCGTAATGATTACTCACCAGAACCTTTTGCATAATTCTGGTCTGATTCATCAATGTTTTGGACATTCTGCCCAAAGTAAAGGAGTAATTTGGCTACCTCCCTATCACGATATGGGTTTAATTGGTGGAATATTACAACCTTTATATGGAGGTTTCCCTGTCATGCTCATGTCTCCCCTAATGTTCCTCCAAAGTCCGGTGCGCTGGCTACAAGCTATTTCTCGATACCAAGGCACTACCAGTGGCGGGCCAAACTTTGCTTATGATTTGTGTGTCCGTAAAATTAAGCCGGAACAGATACAAACTCTAGATTTAAGTAGTTGGGAAGTAGCTTTTAATGGTGCGGAACCTATTAGTGCTGAAGTTTTAGAACGATTTACTAATACTTTTGCTGTCTGTGGTTTTCGCCGGGAAGCTTTTTATCCTTGCTATGGCATGGCGGAGGCCACTCTAATTATTTCTGGGGGTAATAAACTTTCTCCAACAGTGGAAACTACTATTGCGACAAGCGCATTAGAACAAAACCAGATCGTCTTAGTTTCTCAAACAGAAAAAACAAAAACATTAGTAGGTTGTGGCCAAACTTTGACAGACCAACAGATTAAAATTGTCCATCCAGAAAAACTAACTCTTTGTACTGAGGGAGAGGTAGGAGAAATTTGGGTTTCCGGGCCCAGTATTGCTCAGGGTTATTGGCACAAACCAGAAGAAACAAAGCAAACTTTTGCAGCTTATTTAGCTGAAGCACCCAAAAGGCTATTTATGAGAACTGGAGATTTAGGTTTTCTCAAGGCAGGGGAATTATTTGTGACAGGTCGTCTCAAGGATGTGATTATTATTAATGGTCGGAATCATTACCCTCAAGATATTGAATGGACAGTCGAGCAAAGTCATCCTCTGATTAGACCAGGTTGTATTGCTAGCTTTTCTGTAGAAGTAACAGGAGAAGAACGTTTAGTAGTAGTAGCTGAGGTAGAACGTAATTTTCGTCAACTGCTTCGTGGAACCCAAAAGTCAAAATTAAAAAGTCAAAAGTATGAGTCCACTGATGAATCTCTTAGTTCAGTAGGGGTTGATTTTTTTAGTCAGCGTAATGGTAAGTCTGGGACGGAAAATTTTGATAATTCTCAGGACTTAATTAAATCTATCCAACGTTCTGTCTCAAGAAATCACGATTTACAGATTTATCAAATATTGTTGCTCAAACCAGGAGCTATTCCCAAAACTTCTAGTGGAAAGGTTCAGCGTTATGCTTGTCGCGAAGGCTTTTTAGCTGGAACTCTACAGATATTTGAATAAAGAGGTTATAGGTCATAAGTTGTAGATTGTAGTGGATTGACACATCTAAAGATAATGCAATGAGTGTAGGTTGGGTTGTTCCCGTTAGGGTTGCGCAGCATGGAAGGTTTGCGGAGCATTTCCAACGGAAAAACCCAACAACGACTGTTATAGCGCTACGCATTAAGGCTCTTGACATTTCTAAATCCTAAAACCCTTTATTAGTCTACTATTCCCTATTCCCTATTCCCTATTCCCTAGCGCGTAGCGCTATAAAACCTAATAAATGATGTACAGTTTCATCTGTGTGGGTAAGTGCTAGACGATAAAGCTTTGTTGGGTTTCACTTCGTTCTACCCAACCTATTGGACTGAATTCTAAATTCTAAATTTTCAGGTTACAGGTATAGTCACAGCAAGAATTTAACTTCTGAATTATAAATTCTAAATTCTAAATTCTGATAACTTCTAGATTCTGATGACTTCTAACTTCTAACTTCTTCCTTCTTCCTTCTTCCTTCTTCCTTCCTACTTTGTATAAGATCGTGGCACAATAACCATCATGCCTTCCCCAGTCTTTTTTTTGGGAAGGTCAATCAGTTGAAATAGTTAGCTATTTCAGGTAATTGTCAGAAGTTATAAAGTTGCTCCCAATGAATCAGAAGCCAAATTTCTGATTTTCCAGAGGGACTTTTTTACCCTAATATGTGCTATTGCATATAAGCTACTAGAAAAAACTTAGTGACAAGCAATTTTAACGTGGTGCAGGAGTGAACAATGAAACTGTTGAACCAGCTTATGAATGAGCAAGACAGCCAACATCTGTCTTTAGTGAAAAATGATCCAGACCCTGCCTTACAAGTCCCAAAATTATCTCCAGTCAGAGATAATATCAAGTCCTGGTTAGTCTCCCAATTAGCTGAACGGCTAGAAGTTGACACCAGTGAAATAGATATTGAGCGGGATTTTATTGATTATGGTCTTAACTCTATTGAAGTGGTCAATCTCTCTGGAGAATTAGAAAATCTTCTGGGTAGGCGACTGCCTCCTACCCTTTTATTAGATTATCCCACAATTGAGTCCTTAGCTGAATATTTAGTAGAGGACACCTCCGAGGATACCGGGCCAAATATTCACAAAAAATTAGAAGATGAGGTTGAGGTCTCAACTTCTAATCCAACTACGGAAACTGAAGAAATTCCTTTAGAGTATTATAACTTTGACCTCTATCCAGAATATCTACAGTTGCAAAAGAAATTAGCAGATATTAATTCTACTGGTCTTGGTAATCCTTTCTTTATACCTCAAGAAAGGATTAATAATAATACTACAGTTATTGGTGGTAGGGAACTGGTGAATTATGCTACCTATAATTATTTAGGTATGTGTGGAGATCCTTTCGTATCTAATGCTGCGAAGGAAGCTATTAATCATTATGGTACTTCCGTTTCTGCTAGTAGGTTATTATCAGGAGAAAAGCCATTACATCAGGAATTGGAAAGAGAAATTGCTGATTTTATTGGTGTAGAAGATAGTATTCTTTATGTTGGTGGTCATGCTACTAATGTAACTACTATTAGTCATTTGTTCGGACAAAATGATTTAATTCTCCATGACTCTTTAAGTCACAATAGTATTTTCCAAGGTTGTTTATTATCAGGGGCAACTATTATTGCTTTCCCTCATAATGACTGGGAAGCTTTAGATAGGTTACTGCGCGATCGCCGTCATCGTTATAAGCGGGTACTTATTGCCATAGAAGGTGTGTATAGTACAGATGGTGATATTCCAGATTTACCAAAATTTATTGAGATTAAAAAACATTACAAAGCTTTTTTAATGGTAGATGAAGCTCACTCTATCGGTACTATTGGCAAACATGGTCGTGGTATTAGTGAGTATTTTGGGATTAACCCTAATAATGTTGATTTATGGATGGGTACTCTGAGTAAGTCTTTTGCTAGTTGCGGTGGTTATATTGCTGGTAGTAAAGCATTAGTAGAATATCTTAAATATACTTCTCCAGGATTTGTTTATAGTGTAGGTATTTCTCCTCCAGATACAGCCTCAGTATTAGCTGCTATTCACTTATTAAGGAGGGAACCCGAAAGAGTAGCACGACTACAAGAAATGTCTCGACTATTTTTGCAGTGCGCTCGCGAACGAGGTTTGAATACTGGAATGAGTAAAGATTCTCCAGTTATACCTATTATTGTAGGTGAATCTATTAAGTCGGTAATGTTATCCCAAAGTTTATTTAAGCGAGGGATTAATGTTCCATTTATGTTTTACCCATCTGTGCCACACAATGCAGCCAGATTACGCTTTTTTATCACTTGCAATCATACAGAGGAGCAAATTCGCTTCACTATAGATGCTCTTGCTGAAGAGCTGAGTTTAATGGGTGTTTAATTAGCTATTAGCTTTTAGGATTTCCTGACGGAATGCTCCGCAAACAGCTATTAGCTTTTTGAGCTTGGGTATAATAATAGCTAATTATGTTGTTGGTAATTAGCTATTATAGCAATCCGCGCTTATGTTGTCATATTTTATCGTAGGGGTTTGGTCTCCAAACCCAGAAAATGGGATTTGGAAACCAAACCCCTACAGTTTTTTAGAACCAATCATTTTTAATCATAACGGCGATATAAACTCAATAACTTCTATAATGGAATGGTTAGATTCGCCTTTTTATAATCCTTTAAAAATATGACTAATAAAGAAAAAATTTACCCAGAAATTGAGAGCATTTCTGAAGAATATTTTGAGGAACTTTATTTGTTAATCAAGAAGTTTGCAACAGACAAAATAAATTAAAAAAAATCTACATTTATAATGAATTAATACTTTACTATTTCCCTAAAATTAAAACCTATGCCTTACAGTAAATTCACTATAGAAGAGTTACAAAAAACCTTTAATTTAACTATAGTTGAAACAGTGGGAAAGTTTAATAAATTGCCAGAAATTCCACCAAGTCAATTTTTACAAGAAGCATTACAATATTACTTACCATTAGCAGTCGCTATTGGTACAGAAAAAGCGCGGTCAGAGTTAATTATTGCGCCGATTTTATTCGCAATAAAAAAACAGTTAAACAACCAAATAAGCATTTTTTCCGGTGTAGAATTTAATGTCGATATCGAACAAGGATTGAATGGTTTTTGTGATTTTATTATTAGCAACTCCAACTTGCAACTTTTGATTGAAGCACCAGTTGTTACTTTGGTAGAAGCAAAAAACGATAATATCAAGTCAGGTTTGGCTCAATGTATGGCAGAAATGGTCGCTACCCAAATCTTTAATCAAAGAGAAGATAACGAAATTCCTTTAATTTATGGGGTTGTTACTACTGGAACTATTTGGCAGTTTTTAGAGTTAAAATCTCAAACTATAACAGTTGATTTGGAAGAATATTCTGTTAAGAATTTACCGAAAATTTTAGGAATTTTAACGAGTTTTGTTAGTTAGGGTTTGCTGATTAAATATCCAAACATTTACCGATAAAAGTTTTAAGCTGTTCATACTCAAAAAGGAGCGCATTTTTGGCGCATAGTTGGGCAAAAAAATTACTGCCCTACTCCCGAAAAAAGACTTTTTCAGTAAACTCTAGTTATTGAAGGGTATGACTCAACCAATTTGCTGCAGCTAACCCCGAAGCAAAAGCACCTTCAATATTATTCCCACCACACCAGTCACCAGCACCCACTAATGGCAATGGCATTTCTGCAGTCAAACAAGAAACACTCAAAGCTTGACGACAGAAAGCATAACGCCATGGGTGAACTTGCAACCATTCTGGGTTACTTAACCACGGCAACAACTGTTTTGCTGCATACTCTAATAATTCTTTCCCTACTGGTTGTAAGTCTGGGGTATCAAGATGGGTGGTAGCAAACTTGGCGCTACTTTGAATCACAAATACAGGTTGAGTAGGATGGGGTCTTTTGCTACTATCAACACCTACCCAGTCCAGATAGTCATCATTCGGGAAAGCGATCGCTCGCCATTCTGGTAAATTTTTCTGTAACTCTGGAGAATATCCTGCCATCACAGTGATACAAGGATCGTATTCTACAAAACGCAGATGCTCAAGAAATTCTGGCTGTATTTCCGTAACAGGTTTTTCCAAAATCATTAAAGCTTGCGGTGCAGGGATAGCTAAAACTACAGCTTTTGCTATTACTTCTGTTGGTTTTTCTGTAGCAGCATCATTAGTAATTTCCAGAGTCAAACACCAATTTTTTTCGGCTATTGGTTCCATAGTTTGTACTCGCCGACTCAACCAAATTTCTAAACCTTGAGCAAGAAATTTCCCGACAGAGTTCATTCCCTGGGGCGCAATATAACAATTTTTAGGAATAGGGAGTAGTAGTCCCTGGGGTTCAGTTAGTTCATAAATCTTATCTGTCCAAAGTTGGAGAATTGGCTCGGTATCACGGCTATTTTTTTTAGTTTTTAGATTATTAATTAATTGTTGCAAAAATTTACCTGTGGGTTCCAGGTAACGTACTCCATGATCGGCGCGACTTCCTGAGACTCGGCGAGTTGCCATGCGACCCCCCACTCCCCTAGATTTTTCCAACACCACCACCGAATAACCAGCTTTCTGTAGTTCTTGAGCGCAGACTAAACCAGCCATACCTGCACCAATGACGGCAATATCAAATTTTTGTGACTTGTTCATAAATTTTAAGATTAAAATAAATATTTTATGTTATAATAATTAGTTGGTTAAAGTTAGCTTAGTTAAACTCAATTAATTAAAGTATAATAATAGTGCTTTGTGGGCGGGGAGGAAATGTAAGTTGGATGAACTAACAGCAGCACTGGAATTGGCAACAGAAGAGGAGTTACAACAATTAACAGGACTTTTGTTTGGGCGCGGGATCAATCCTTTGGATTATTTCCAGACTCCTCTACCAATAGATGTACAAAGTCGCGATCGCGATGCTTGGTTAGATGCACTAGACCAAAGATTTCGTTATCTGGCAGCAGATGGTATGACGGTATTACGCGGAAATACTCAGAAAGTAACTTATCGGCAAGTTTTAATTAGGGTGTGTAGTTATCTCAAGATTCCCTATTCTCAAAAGCTTTCAACGACAGATTTAGAAGCAGAGGTGTTTCTCCATGTTTTAGGTCGAACCTGGAAAGGTTTGCCTAGATCCCAACAAGATGTCTTAGCCCAAAATATACAAAATTCCCTGGCTGAGTGTAACTTTCCTCAGCCTCTACCAATATCAATACAAAAAAATCCATTAAGTTTATTATTTAAAGGTAGTACCGCTTTTGCTGTCAGTTCGGTATTGAAACCAATATTACTGAAGCAGTTAGCTCGTCAATTTGCGATTCATTTTGCTAAATATGAAGTGGCAAAAGCAGCATTAGTTAGAGGTGGAGCAACAGCAGCAGCTCAGTTTCAAAGTCACGTTACTATGCAAATGGCTAATCGAGGGATGGCTCTTAGTGCTGCTCGTTACGGGGCAGTACGGACAGCTTTAGGATTTTTAGGGCCGATGTTGTGGACTTGGTTTTTGGCCGATTTGGGTTGGAGAGCGATCGCTACAAATTATGGTCGTGTGATTCCGGCTGTTTTTGTTTTGGCCCAAATTCGGTTGTTGAATTAGAGCTAGACACGGATTATGCCACGGATACACGGATAATGGTGAGTTATACTTGTTACTCCTGATATAGAGTCCGGATAATTACTATAGCTTGCGTCATTACGACTGGAACGCAGTGGAAGGTTTGCGGAACATTCCGGAACGGATAGCAATCTCAGGGTTTGAGGAGATTGCTTCCTATCGTCGTTGCGGACGACTGTTCAACCGGATTTTATATGATATCAAATCCGCTGGCTTCGGAGTGATATAATTTTACCATCAGAAAAGAGCGAAAACTCCTAGTTTATCGAGGGTTTAGAGACCAAACCCCTACAGTCTTGAATTCTACCGATACTACCGGATTTGATATGACTCCTAATTACTCTTAATTACTGTAACCGTTCTACTAAACTTACCCAAACTTACCCATGAATGATTGCATGAGCTTTGGAGCTAGCTTCCTGTTTCTCTGAAGACCACTGACCGCAGTCTGTAACTTATCTTCTCCACAGGCTTAAAATCGGTGAGAACTTCACCTACTTATTCACATAATTTTCTAAGGCGTTTTTTGGTTTCTTCATACTCAGTTATACAATAGGCTAATCCCCAATTATAAGCGTGCCTAGCAACACCAGCGTGTTTGGCAAGAATTGTTTTTTGCTGATTATTAACTTTTAACTTGGTTTTAAAAGATTTCATTTCCAACAGTTAATAAGTTAAACAGGTATTTGATTATATTACCAGAATTGTCTAATTATGTAAAGGTTTGTCTAATTATTCGGTTTCTGTTGTTAGCCCCTGAGAAACAAAACCTGATCAATAATAGGGATGTTTGAAGTTTTCGTTTTTCCGAAGTTCAAATTGAGCTTTTCGTAATGCTTCCGGGCGAGTTTCTCCCTGGTTGCGGAACTGATAATATAATTGACAAAATTCGGCTCTGTCTATTCTAGAAAATCCTTGACGAGTCTTGCCCTGATGGCCTGGTTGATATCCGGGGAGTCTCTTTTGTAGCTCAGACTTTGGATTATCTTCAGAGTTTTTTGCTTTTTCTGACTTTACTTAGTATATCTGTTGATGGTGGTTTGGAGAAACTTTTGCTGTCCAAATATCGACTAATTTTTAATTTCTCAATTTCTTGTTGTAGTTTTTCGATCACTTTTTGTTGAGCCAATAGCATCCTTACCAGTTCCTTCTTTGACAACTGGTTGAGCTTTTCCAGAGTTAGGGCTACCAATGATTCGCTCATATCCTTACTTTAGCGCAGTTTGATTTTTTGTCAAGCTCTAGCAGATTTCCCGAATTTATAGATCAAGAACTGTTAAGTGATCGCTCTCACCTGAATCCTTACAAACCCATTCAACTGGACATGATATAAGTCCTGATATAATATAATATCTATATCCAAGCTTTTACATAGTTGATGATTATTCTTGATTGAAATTAATAAAAATGAATTGGATAATTTTTTATATCTAACAAACAAGAGGTAAAAAGCATGAACTTTTTCCAGAAAAACAACAAATTACCAAAAATTACTAATTCCAAATTTATATTGATACCAATATTGTTCATTATACTAGGTTACTTAGGTAACTTCTTCAAAATACATTTGTTTTTTGGGGTAGATTTTCTTTTCGGTAGTATAGCAAGTTTAATAGTAGTTTATCTCTATGGAACTAAATGGGGGACTTTAGTAGCCTTGATTGCCAGTACCCACACATACTTTTTATGGGGTCATCCATACGCAATTATTATTTTTACTCTAGAAATAATGTTTGTTGGAGTAATGTTAAATCGGCAGCGCTCCCAAAATATAGTTTTGCTAGATGGAATATACTGGATTTTTCTGGGGATGCCTTTAGTGGTATTATTTTATATATTTGTGTTAGATGTCAGTGTAACACAAACTCTGTTAATCATGTTGAAGCAATCAGTTAATGGCTTATTTAATGCCTTAATTGCCAACTTAATCATCAGTTATTTACCGATATATAAATTAGTTGGTTTTCTTAGAGGAAAAAAACATTTTTCATTTCAACAAACTATCTTTAATTTGTTAATGGCATTTATTATATTTCCAGCTTTAACACTCACCATATTCAATGGTAAACATATAGTGTCTACTATTGAAAACGATATTCAAAAAGAACTAATTGCTGCAAAAATACCTATAGTAAATAATTTAAAATATTGGTATGAAAAACATCTAAACACTATAGTAGAATTAGCAAAAATAGGAACTCAAGCCTCTAATTTGGAAACAGCAACTTTACAACAAAGTATATCACTAATCCACAAAACATTTCCTTCTTTTATGAAAATTTATGTAACTGATGCTAGTGGTAACATAATTGCTGCTGAACCAGAATTTAATGAAGCAGGAGAATCAATGTTTAACTTAAACATATCTGATAAGTATAATCTGAAGGAAATAGCAAAAAAACTAGAACCAGAAATTACAGATGTTGATAGAGATAGAGCTTCTATTACACCCCATGTTGGTATTGTAATACCAGTAGTTAGAAATAATCAGTTTGAAGGAATTGTTTATGGTTCCCTAGACTTAAGTCAAGTTAGTAAATTTCTTCAACTAAATACCCAACTAAATGAAATAGAAGGAATAGAAGTAATACTCGTTGATGGTGATAACTATATAATTGCTAACAGTGATTCAGTAGTAACTATTCGAGAAAAATTAGACTTACTGGAAACAGGAAATGTCTACTACGATGGAGATTTTTTTAAATGGCAGCCAAAAACACCAGGAATGCCAAAAATGAAACGCTGGAAAGAATCATTCTATGGAGTCAAAGTCAAGGTTAGTCCTGATCTTTCCTGGTCTCTATACATCAAGCAAGCAACAGCACCCTATATTGAGTATTTAGATACAAGCTACATTAGAAATCTAAGCACAATGCAAATAATAGCAATCTTAGGACTAATCATATCAGTCTGGGTTAGTAAAAGATTAGTAGCGCCGATGTTGGAACTTGCACAGGTAACTACAGACTTACCTCAAAAACTTCTGTCAGAATCAGTTCCTAGAGATTTGCCACAGAGTGGTATTGCAGAGATTAATACCCTCACTGCCAACTTTCAGTTAATGGCAGTAGCACTACAGGAAAAATTTATAGAAATCAAGCATACAAATGCAAGCTTAGAAAAACGAGTTATAGAAAGAACTGAGGAACTCAACAAAAAAAATGAGGCTTTAAGTGCAGAAATTATCCAGCGTCGTCGGATAGAATCCATTTTGAGCGATCGCGAAGAACGCTATGAACTTGCTGTCTCAGGTACAAACGATGGTATCTGGGATTGGAATATACAAACAAATGAATGTTATTTCTCACCCACATGGATGAGAATTCTTGGCCATCAAGATAACCCACTTCCCAATATCTTATCTACTTGGTCAGATAATGTACATCTAGATGATTTAGAAGCAACTATTCAAGATGTAGAAGCACATTTACAAGGAAAAACAGAACTTTATGAGAATACCCATCGCCTCAAACATCGGGATGGTTATTATGTATGGATATTTGCTAAAGGTAAATGTACTCGCGATCTGGAAGATCAACCCTATCGGATTGTTGGAACAATAACAGATATTACAGAAAAGAAACAAGCAGAAGATGAATTGAGAATTGCCAAAGAAGAAGCAGAAATTGCTAATCGAACCAAGAGTGAATTCCTCGCAACAATGAGTCACGAAATTCGGACCCCCATGAATGCAGTCATTGGGATGACTGGTTTACTCTTAGATACACCACTCAACCCACAACAACTAGATTTTGTGGAAATTATCCGCAATAGTGGGGATGCTTTGTTGATCTTAATTAATGATATTCTTGATTTCTCTAAAATTGAGTCTGACAAATTAGAGTTAGAGGAACAACCTTTTAATCTCCGAAACTGCATAGAAGAATGTCTAGATTTGTTAGCGCCAAAAGCAACAAAGAAAAAGTTAGAGCTAGCTTATCTAATAGATCCACAAACTCCTGAAGTTATACTTGGAGATATAACTCGCTTACGTCAAGTCTTGGTTAATCTTCTCAGTAATGGGGTTAAATTTACAGAGACTGGAGAAGTTGTTGTATCTGTCAGCGCTTCACCTCAAAACCCAGAGTTAGACTCTTCTGAAAATCGGGACTACCCCATTACTAATCAAACAGAATGTACTCAAGCAGATATTTCCTCTCCTATTTTCTACACAATACAATTCGCGGTTAAAGACACTGGTATTGGTATTCCACGGGATCTTGAATATCGTCTATTTAAGCCTTTTAGTCAAGTTGATGCTTCTACAAGTCGTCACTACGGTGGCACAGGATTGGGATTAGCTATTAGCAAGCGGTTAACTGAAATTATGGGAGGAACAATGTGGGTAGAGAGTGAAGTAGATGTTGGCTCTACTTTTTTCTTTACGATGGTATCTAGTGCTGTTCCCAATCATTCATTTCTTGAGCAGGAGAATGGAAATAAGAAATTATTACAAAATAAACATTTGTTAATCGTTGATGATAATGCTACGAATAGGCAAGTGCTGACACTTCAATCAGAATCCTTGGGAATGATTTTCCAAGTTGTAAGTAGTGGGCAAGAAGCGATCAATGTACTACAGTCTGGGGAGACATTTGATGTTGCTATTCTAGATATACAAATGCCAGGGATGGATGGCATAACTCTAGCTAAAAAAATTCGTCAACTTGACAGTTTTCAGGAGTTACCCATAGTTTTTCTGAGTTCTTTAGGTCAACTAGAATCTTCAGATATTGCGACTAATATCAATGCTACTACTTATCTAAATAAGCCAATTAAACAATCTCAAATTGAGAAAGTGTTAGTAGGAATATTTCAAGGAAATATAGTTGATAGTGCGCCAAAATCAAAAATTGAATCAAATATCAAGCTAGCAGAAACATTACCTTTGAAAATTCTCTTAGCTGAAGATAATGTCGTTAACCAAAAAGTGGCAATTAATATTCTGAAAAATTTAGGATATCGAGCTGATATTGCAGCAAATGGTTTAGAGGTATTAGCTGCCTTACGTCGTCAGTCTTATGATGTGGTATTGATGGATGTACAAATGCCAGAAATGGATGGTTTAACTGCTACACGGAAAATCTGTGCTGAATGGGAACAAGAGAAACGCCCCCGTATTATTGCCATGACTGCTAATGCTATGCAAGGCGATCGCGAAAAATGTCTAAGTGCTGGTATGGATGACTATATTACTAAACCAGTTCGCCGAGAAGCATTGAGTACGGCTTTAAGTAAATGTGGTCTCTCAGCAACAGAAACAATAGTTGAGCAAGAAAAAGCACCTACGCCAGAATTAGAAATAGCGATCGATAAAGCAGTATTGGAGGAGTTGAAGGAAATGGCAGGAGACGACCCCGAAATGGTTGTAGAAATAATTAATTGCTATCTGGAGGATACACCAATACTTTTAGATAAAATTACTCAAGCAGTTGAAAAAGAGCAAGCAGAATTGTTACAAAAATCTGCTCACACTATGAAGTCTAGTAGTGCTTCTGTAGGGGCTACAAACCTGTCTCAGCTTTCCAAGGATTTAGAATATATTGGGCGTGGGGGAACTACAGAAGGTGCAGATATGATTTTATCTCAGGTTAAGGCAGAATATGAGCGAGTCGAGAATGCTTTACGAGATGAACTTCAGATTTATATGTAAAATCATCCTGGGTGTGTTTTGGGTTAATTTGAGTGTTGGTGATTTTGGCTATGATTTTTCGGCATTCTAGAAACCGGGTTTGTATTATACCATTTCTCAAAAACTTTATCTATTTCAGAGTAGGGGAGTGTAGGGACGTTCGCATTAATGCTCAAGCAACGTCCCTACGGGAGAAGTAAAAAATCAGAATAATCAACATTAAATTGCCTTAAATCAGCAAAAAACTTATTCTAATAAAGTAATTACTTAATAACTGAAGTTTTAATCAAGTATAGCATTAATGCATGGGAATTGGTATGATACCGTTTATCAAAAATGTTGCTATATTTGATAAGGTGAGAGAGTGTGGGAAGTGTAGGAAGTGGGGGGAGTAAACATAATAATAATTAAGGAATAAGTTATTTTGCCTGTGTTAATTACTTAAGAATTGAAGTACCAGCTAAGTATAGCATTAATGCATGGGAATTGGTATTAGATGCCGATAAATAGTGAAATTTGTCTCCAACAAACCCGGTTTCTTATAACAGCTCTTTAGATTTCATAGCTCGGTTCACCAACGCCTGAGTTAATTTGTAGCAAAGATTATCTATAAAACTTATATTATAGGCAACTAAATAGGGCTTGCTGAATAAGTCTTTTAGTAGGGGGGAGGAGTCAGGAGTTAGGATTAATGGGAATTACAAAGTAGGAAGTCAGAAAAATAGTCCATTAATTTTTCTGCCTCGCGTTACCCCAAGGTGCTCACTTTTTCAGATATATCAACTAAAAAACTGGTACTTTTTCCATATATAAAATCGCTCAAACCATTATATGTCAATACTTTTATATTTAATTAGCAACCCCTAAATACAAATTTAGTATAATACTTAATTATATATATAGACACCATTATGATAACTATGACTGCCTACAACATCACCAACATCTTTTACCAAGGGAGAAGAACTGAAGTTTATCGAGGCACACGGAACAGTGACAAGCAACCTGTTATTATCAAAGTATTGCGCAATCAATCCCCCAAATTTAATGAACTGGTACAATTTCACAACCAATATGTAATAACTCGTCATCTGGAACACCCCAGTATTGTTCAACCTCTTGGGCTAGAACGTTACGGTAATGGTTATGCCTTAGTGATGCCCGATGATAGAGCGATCGCCCTCTCAGATTATTGGCATGGTGGGGTAAAAATTATTGAACTCGAATCAGAGCAAAACCTCAGTGAATTTTTGAGGATTGCTATTCAACTAGCAGAATCTCTCCATTATCTCAACCAAAAGCGTATCATCCACAAAGATATTAAACCCGCCAA
>JBCDJM010000012.1:0-50817 GCA_038747755.1 Cyanobacteria bacterium P01_H01_bin.35 | reverse complement strand
TCAATGAGGATGATTGACATAGTATAAATACTTAGCAAGATACGGATTTTTATACTACTTTTAATGTTACAACTTGACGTGCGGAAGGTGGGATTAAACCGCTGATTATCTTTGTTCACTCTCACCACAATCTACCACTTTAGCCTCAGGTATTCGAGGACATTGGTTAATTGAAAATCAAAACAGCGGTTTTCATTTCAGTAGACCACAGTAGGGACGTTCCATGGAACGTCCCTACAAGGTTTTGGTTGTGACGATGTGGTTTATCAATCATGTAGCGCTGTAAACTACTTTTTTTTATATCTTCAGGGAAAACAAGTTTGAAAAAAAAATACTCCTATAGAAGCCCTAAGCGTATCTCCATAAAATATGTTATCAGGAGAATTACAGCACTTTTTAGGATGGTGAGGTATACTTTAATTAATTATCTGTTGCCTGTAGCAATAGTGCCTGTTGCCTAAAGTCTTAAAAATTTGTACCTCACTAACTCCGAAACTGCTGTAATTCATAAAAAATGGGTGATAATTGATTTGATGATTGGATGAGTGGGAGATATCTAATACACCTCATCTCCCCATCTCTCCACATTTTTTTACTCTCAATCTATAATTTTAAATAGGGCTTGCTGATTAAATCTCAAAGTATTTACATATAAAGGTTTTAGCCTTTTTAGGTTGCTAAAAAGTACGCCTGTTTCAGCTCTTAATGCTCAAAAAGGAGCGTATTTTCAGCAAGAGTTGGGAAAAAAATTACTCCCCTACTCCCCTACTCCCCTACTCTCCTACTCCCCCGCTCCCCTACTCCTTGAAAAAGACTTTTTCAGCAAACCCCAAATAGATCCCAAAAGGGTTCTATACTGGACATCTTTACTGTCCTGATATTCTTTGGCCAGTATTTCTTCGCTGCACTTAAAACTCTTCAAACCAGATTAAAGGCCAAATTATGTAGAACTCAATCTACAAAAATATATGGCCATAAGTTTTTCTTAAATCTATCAGATTTTTAGATATTGATGATTTTACTGATATAAAATTCAGTGTTTTCACTTAACTAAAAAGGATGAATCTAAAAAAAACTGCATATTCACTGATATTTACACTTTTATCAATTTCTTAAATTATATTTTTTGCTAAATATTAGTGATTTCACTGAGGCTTATTTGTGCTTTTTTACTGAATTAATTCGTATAAATATTGAGGGTTAATCTGGTTTTTAAAGAAATGGAAAAGATTTGTATTTGTGGTTAAAAATAGATAAATTTTGATAGAAATAGAGTTATATTAGATTTAATTGCAAAAAAAGAAGCAATAAAAAAAAGCTTAAACAGCTTGATTTTGTTCTTGCTAAGGTTCCTATAAATAATTTTTGAGAGATAACTTACTGAAACTCAGTCCTCTAACTTTATTTTTTTAGCTCAAAGCTCACAAAACATCCAATACAATATTTAATTAGGAGTACAAACAATGAAGACTAAATTATCTATCTTATTAACAGCGATCGCTGGTGGTGTAATTTCCGCAATGCCTGCTCAAGCTGCTTCTTTTGGAACTGATGGTATCAGCTTTGATGAAGAAACTACTGTGGAATTTGGATTTACCGGAAGCTACGGACGTTACAGGACAGATTTAAGAGTTTATGAAGTAGTGGATGGCGAAATAGCTGCTGATTTGGGATTGCTGTTTGGAGAAATCAAAGCTGCTGATGATATGGTTTGGAATGAAGCCAAGGAGCGCTATGAACCAACTTCAGACCCTGTGGGTACTTTGGGAAATGCTGTGAAAAACTATACAACGGATGATCCTGCTGAAGCATTTGCTCAATTTACTTTTGAATCAGGTAAGGAATATACTTTAGGGATAGTTAACTATCATTTTTCCCAGCCTAATGAACTAGCTCCTAAGTGGGCTAGTAAGGGAATAAAGTATTCGACAAGCGGTTTAAATGAAGGTGGAACACAACAGGCAGTCTTTGGTTCAACAGGTGGAAGTGAACTTAATGGATTTGATGCTTCTGAATATCAAAACGGAGATCCATTTGCTGGTTTGTTAGATATTAGTTTTGATGATGGTGGCAATAACAACGACATGGACTTTCAGGACTTCACGCTCACAGCAACAACTAATCCAGAATTTTTTGGAGGAGGTCTACTTTCTGAGTCAACTCCAGAACCTGCAACATTAGCTGGTTTAGGTATAGTAGCTGGTGGAATGTTCTTATCTCGCTCTCGTAAAAAGCAAAAGTAATTACCCTGATGCTGATATACGGAACTCAGGGAGTGACATCTACCTTAGCGTTTGGGTGCGAAAAAAATAATTATCCTAAATAGACGGAAAAATAAACTTCACTAAGTAACGAAATTTTGATGCACCTCATACCCTTGAGATTGCTTCCTTCCACTCCGTTCCAGTCCCTCGGAGGTACTTGTAAATTTTCCCATATACCTACTTAGCTACAAACTGCGCCTCTAGTATCAATTTCTAAAGTTTGTACTTCTGTAACTACTCCCTGATTTTTCCAAGCATCAGTCATTGCTGTTACTACTGTTGAACTTGTGGATGAATTTGTCAGTGCTAATAAAGTTGGACCTGCACCGCTAATTACCATTTCATAAGCACCAGCATTTAAGGCAGCAGAACGTACAGACTCATATCCTTTAATTAGAGATTTACGGTAGGGTTGGTGAATTTTATCTTGCATTCCAGCTTGTAACCACTTTCCGTTACCAGTTTCTAAACCCCTTAACAAAATTCCCAAATGGGCAGAATTAAATATAGCATCAGCGCGACTGTATTCTTTTGGTAGAACCTGTCGCGCTTCTGCTGTTGAAAGTTCAAAGTCGGGAATTGCTACTACTGGCACAATATCAGAATGCCAGGGAATATCGCATATTTCCCAACCTGTGGGGGTAGAAGCAGTTAAACGACAACCCCCTAGTAAGGCAGGTACAACATTATCTGGATGTCCTTCAATCGCGATCGCTAAATTCATCACTTCAGTTTGGCTTAAAGGATTACCTGCTAGTTGATTTGCCCCTACTAAACCTCCGACTATTGCAGTGGCCGAACTTCCTAATCCTCTGGCTAAAGGTACGCCTAAGTCAATTTCCAGTAGCACAGATAGAGGAGTTTGCTTGATATGTTCATAGAATTTTACAAATGCTTGATAGGCAAGATTGCTTTTATCTGTATTGACTCGTGGAGCTTCTTTGCCTGTGACGGTTATTTTTACTTCTGTTGCCCTATCGGCAATAGAGAATTTGAAGCGGTTATATAAGGATAGGGCCGCTCCGAGGCAGTCGAAACCGGGACCTATATTTGCGGTAGTTGCGGGGACGGTAACTGTGATAGAGGAAGGAGTGGTCATTTCAGTTATCAGTTATCAGTAGCTTTTGTGATAGCTATGCTTTATCAGTATTTTTCTTAACATAAAAGTTGACAAAGAAGTAGCTACTTGGTCAATATCTAAAAAGGCTAGGACTTTTATCTGTCAATCTTTTGATGCTTTATTAGCAACCTCTATACTTTTTTTATTGAATAAATAATCATTAGTATATAGAACCCCTCAGGGCAAACGCATCTTATTGTGAAGTCCTGATAGGGCAAGGATGTCAAGCTTCTGAGCATTTATACTCATTACCCCTCTCAAGCTTAACGGCAGAAGCTTCCAGAATTTAGATGCGTTTGCCCTGTAGAACCCCTAAAGGGATCTATTAGACATCTACAGAAAAGAGGGAGTAGGGAGCAGGGAGTAGGAAGTAGGGAACCCACTCCTAACCTTCCTTGGGAGGGGAATAATTGATGATTTCTATAGGATAATTGATTTCCTATGTTATTATCAGAGATATCTTTATTATGTACTTAGATCAAATCCGCTCGGGTTCGGTATAACAAAACTTTCATCTTCATATTCAGTGTAAATCTTTATAAATTCTCTTTCCTCCTGAGGACTGAGGACTGAGGACTGTACAAAGATACCTTCAGGGGTTATATACGAAGAATACCAATAATATTATTTACTTTCTAAATTCTCTATTTATTATACCCGGAGAGTGACAGAAGAGGGATACTACTAATTCTTGACTCCTGAGTTCTCCTATTTAAAATTCAAGTCAAAATCACTACAGCAACTAAATTATTATTACGGAAAGGCACTATATATAGAGTAAAAAACCATAACGTTATAGTTTTAAACACTATATACATGGTATTTGCTTAAGTCCTATTATTCTGACTCCTGACTCCTGACTCCTCGTACTTTGACACAGCATCACAGTCAGCTAAATACCACCGCCAAGGTAGATCGGTTCCTTTTGTAATGCCAATACGAGTTGTTTGTACTATTTGCAAATCTTCCTGAAATTGGGGCGATCGCTTCTCCAACCACATAGGTTGTCCCACTTGTAAGGGCGAACCATTCAAACTAAGGTCTATATTAAGTAGACGACAAAGCTTACCAGGGCCAGCAGCTAGACGAGAAATTTTAGATTTTGATTTTTGTTTTGGAATATTCTCCCATAACCAATCCGGGACAGACTCCAATTGTAAAGCTCTAATTAAGACAACACTCGGCACCCCATCTACATCTGTCACAATATTTAGACAGTGGTACATCCCGTAAATAAGGAAAACATAGCTGATTCCTGGAGGGCCAAACATCACCGTATTTCGTGGAGTACGACTACGATAAGCGTGACAAGCAGGGTCTCCTGGTGCATAAGCTTCGGTTTCTACTATTGTGGTGCGAATAATTTGGTCATCGGATATTCGTCGCACTAAAGTACAACCTACTAATTCTGGGGCCACTTCTGGGGACGGGCGTTTTAGCCAAGTATTGTCTATAATTTCATTTGTTTGAGTAAAATTCATTATTTAAGGAGAGTTTGCAATTATGGATATCAAATTAATTCTAGTGGGATTAACTGTTTTGTTTACTATTGGTTGTCTGTTTTTTGGTACAAAGAATGGATTCTATGATACTGATGATTATCATGGAAATGGCTGCGCTCACTAATATCATGTCCGGTTAAATAGCTATAATTAGAGTTGCGTAGTATTGCTTGAGCAATAAGGTAAATGTTTCATTTTGCTATAGCAATACTACCAACAAAAACTTTTTTTTATCATTGTAATTATTTATGCGGATATTGTATAAATAGGCGATGGCGACAACCATGTGGCGCATTATCACTCAAATACTTTACTTTTTCAATTTTTGATAATTTAATTCTTGGATAGAACACTTGTCTATTCAAGAATTTTTTTATAGGAGATTTTTCTATTCCCTATATAGCAGTTGGAACAAAGGTTAAGAAATTTATAAAGGCTCAAACTCAGTCAGAGATGAATTTTGAATTTTGAATTTTGCCTTGCGCGGAGCGCTATATTTATCAATCAGGCAAATATTCAAAATCGAGACTTTCTGCAAAAGTAAAGGGAGATTGTTCTGGAAAAACATCTATTTTAATTCCTGTTTCATTAGCTGCTTTTAGTCTACTTTTTTGATAGGATTTATCAAATATTTCTGGCAAAAGTGGTTTGAGACTAGGGCTATCTTCTAGTAGTAATTCTAGAGAAATTCGCTGTTCAATAATAGTATTTTTCCAGCTTTCAGTTCTTTTTCCCGGCTGATATTTCCATTTGAGCAGATGCATCAAAAGAATAATTAAACGATTTTTTAGCTCTCGTTTTTCGCTCCTACCTATACTTTCTATTTCTTCAATTAAATTAGGAATATCTATTTCTGTAAATTTTCCTGATTTTAATAAGTTTGCAGTTGTTTCTAGCCACAATAAAAAATCTTGTTCATAAAGATTGTCTGATATTGTGTCTGGTAATTTATCGATCATTATCTCACTAGGAAAAAAGTATAAACTGTGCAAGCATTTCCTACGGAATGCTGCGCAAACGTTAACAGCTATTGTTTTTGGTGTGGGATCAAAGCTTTATTAATTAATTGAGGCAAAGTTACAGAACAGACGGGGTAAATATTTTTTGCTTTTTCCCTATCCTAATTCCTATCTTCCCTGCTCCCTACTCCCTATTCTAGAATATTTATTCTTCTTCATCACTTCTAAGAATGCCGTATGGTATAATTGTATTATTATAAAATACTCCCTCTAAGTCAGTATTTTCTATATTAGCATTAGTAAAATTAGCATTAGTTAAATCTGCATTACTTAAGTCAGCATTTTCTAAATTGGCGTTAGTAAAATTTGTATTGCTCAAGTCTGTATCACTCAAATTTGCACCACTTAAATTTGCATTACTAAAATTAGCCGAATCTAATTCCAATTCAGATAAATCTCTATTTCTTAAATCTTTTCCACTTAGATCGGTTTCAGGACCAATAAACATTAATCCTGCTTCATTAGGGTCAATATCTGGCGGCAAATCTTGTGGATCTAAATAAAGAGCATCTTGAAAATTTACATCAGTATAATTTGCTTCGCTCCAACCAGAAATGGCTTTAATATGAGCATTACTGAAGTCAGCATTACTAAAATTTGAACCCTGAATATAAACATCATAAAAAGTAGTGTGACTGAGATTAACATTGCTCAAATTACAATTATCAAAAGTAACTTCACTTAATTGAGCATGACTAATATTTGCATCAGTCAAATTACAGTTATCGAAAGTTGATTGAAATCCACCCATTTGAGTTAAGTTAGCATTAGTCAAATTGCAATTATTTATGGTGCTATGGTCATAACTTGTATCTGTTAAATCTGCATTGCTTAAATCTATATTTTGCCAGTTTATTCCTTCTAAATTGACGTGACTAAGATTAGCATTTCTAAAAGTAGTATTTTCTATGTCAGCACTAACTAACTGAGCATTACTTAAATTAGCATTATCTAAATTGACATTTTGTAATTTTGCCCTGTTCAAGTCGCAGTTGCTCAGGTTAATTTCTTCTAGAGAAATATTGCTTAATTCAATATATTGAAATTTCACACCAGAAAAATCTCTTTCTCCAGCTTGATAACGTTGGATTAATTCATTGCTCTTCATATTTTTTTTTCCTGTAGTAACTGGGAAAATAATATTATATAGCAGAAGGAAGAAGGGAAAAGGAAAAATATTGCTTTGTCTGAGTTTTATGCTTTGCTCCCCTCGAGGGGGCACATGATATAAGTCCTGAAAACATAAAAAAAACCCTTTCCCTAAAAGGGAGGAGGGTTAGAGTTTTAACTTTTTACTGGCTGAAAATTTAGCCAACATTACGCTTTAAGCGAGAACCTAATCCTAATGCTGTTACAGTTAATAGTCCTAAAATTGTAGCTGGTTCGGGGGTTGATTCGTGTTCGGTTTGAATATTAAATGTCCAAGTTTCTATTTTGTTTTGTGGTGGTATAGAATAATTGAGTATATCAATACTAATTGAGTCATCGGTAAAGGACATAGCAGAAATTAGATTTGCATTACCGGATGCTAAAGTTACACCTGTAACTATCCCTGGAGTATCAACCCAATCAAGATCGGATAAAATCCAATTAGTAGGATCACCTACACTAGCAAAGCTACCTGCATCATAAATGATATCAAAGGAATCACTTTTAACATCAAGGTTAAATGAACCATCACCACTGAGAAAAGAAAATTCAGTTCCTGGATCGGTAACAACAGCAGTTTCGTCAAAGATGAAAACTCCATTATTTCCTAGTTCTACTCTTACACTATCAGCAAGTAAAGCAGCTTGAGCAGGACTATTAGTTACCATTAAACCGATTGAACTAATGGCAGTTCCTAATGCTAGTTTGGTCAGTGTTTTTAATGGCATAAAATATTACTCCTAAATTTTAATTTAGTGTAGTGTGATTGAGCGCGGATGTATTTATTTTCTTGATCTTTATCTTCACTTTATACTATAGTTACATAGTATTGAGTAAATAGCAAGTGTTTCTTCAAATCTTTACTGAATCTTCATAAAACCTACATACATTTAAGTGTTTTTGCCTAAGTCTTGACTTTAAAAATAAAACACCGTCCGTAATGTACCCGTAAAAATTGTATCATTGCTCTCTTGATTACTAGAATCAAAAACGGCTTGAAATACAGGAGAAATTGAAATATTATCATTCACAGCATAACTATAAAAAACCTCTAAATTTGTCTGAGTAGAATTGCCAATTTCATTCACAATAAAAGGCTGCCCAACTGCCACTCCCACACGATCGCCCTCTTGCAAAATATCCAATCCAGAAAGACCTGCCATCCAATAATTAGGATTAATATCGCCAAAATCTGTATCCTTATAACTGCTATAACCATAGCGACCAAAAACAGCAAACTTAGAAGCAAAACCCCACTCAAAATTCACTCCTACCGCATCAAAACGGCGAGCAAAAACTCTGCCTCCACTGTAAATCAAACGTAGACTAAACCGAGACGAAGGATTATATTCAAATTCCACCATTCCTTGATGAAAACCAAATAACCCCCGCGAACCCCTGCCATCAGAATATAGTAATGATGTAAACAAAGAAACGGGTAAAGGAGTTTTACCATTTTGGGTAGGGTTAGCTGAGTCTGGCGCAATGTACAAAGCACGAAGCTTAAAAGCACTCCCTCCAGGGTTCCATTGTAATATTGCTCCACCACCGATGGCATCCATAGGAAATATGACATAGTTATAAACCAGGTTTGCTGTGGAAAAGTCGCGAAAACTTAAGTTAGCATAACTATTATTGTCTATATAATCCAACGCTTCAATTAAAGGTCCTACGGTTAGGGATAAATTTTCCACTACCTGAAAACTGTAAAAGACTCTTCCAATCCCAAACTCATCATCTCGAAGAGGTCGTCTAGTAATATCTAAAATACTCCCAAAATTAGGTTCGAGTATTGCCGTAGCGTTGTCAAGAATTCCATTACTACCAGTATCAACCCGCAGTTTTAATAAATCTGTACCTCGGAAACTGGTATCAAAATCAAAAACTACTCGATATAAAAAAGTAGCTTGAGGGTTTTCGTCCGCTAACTCTCTTCCATTCGGATCGATGAGGCGATCGCCATCAAACCCACCAGCATTTACCGCAAAAATTGTCTGACCATTTAATTTCGTAGTAGTAGAAAACTGCTCTGCTTCCAAAGCATCCACTCGGTTTCCTAATCCGTCGATACGTGCTTTGAGGTTAGCTATTTCTACCTGAAAATCTTGTATCAGTCTTTCGACAACTATCAAGTCATCTTGTTGAACTAATTCCGCTTGACTTTCTGCCAGAAAACTTTCCAGAGTTTGCCAACAAGCATTTAAAGCTGCTGCAAACTCATATCTAGTAATAGGACGATTGCCTCGATAAGTATTGTCAGGATAACCAGAGAGACAGTCGTAGCGATCGCGCAAACTCAGCAATGCGGAATATGCCCAATCAGTAGGTAAAACGTCATCTAATTGATAAACAGGTATTTGTTGGGTAATGGAGTCATTTGGTTTAGTCTCGCTAAATTCTTCAGTATAGTTTTGAATTTGCCCCATCAACTCCTGTTTATCTTCTGTGGCCAGGGTTTTTCTACTGCTTAAAAACAATAGATGAATTAGTGTTAAACTGATGAGGATAATTTTTTTTTCTCTACCATGACTTTTGAATAATTGCAAGCTATTTCCCCCTAAAAAATAGTTTATTCTGAAGTCAGATTTTACCAGAACAGGGGTCATTTCAGTTAACAGTTAGCCTCCTATGGTCGTAACTGCGTTAACAGTTAGCCTCCTGGGTCGTAACTGCGTTAACAGTACCTCTTAGAATAGGGAGGCTTGAAACACTGAGTTTTCTTTTTTTTATCCCCTTTAAAGGGAAGGTTTTAAACCTTATTTTCTCGTAAATAGTTACGTCTTCTTGTCTCTTTCCTATGTCCTTCTTCCTGACTACCTCTTAAGTTAGAGCAGCATAAATAAAAGCAACATTAGAGGGCGGGTTTTGAGAACTAAATGGTTCTTAAGTCAAGGCTTTCGGTTAAACCCGCCCCTACAATTCTTTTAACGTTTAATTAGATCTACCTATTATTACTTCTGTACCCAAAAATTATCTTGATAATTGACAAAAAATCAGGTCTCAAGCCTCCTCTTTTAAAGAGGATGAAAAAGAAAATTCCGATTTTCAAGCCTCTAGTTTCAGCAGTCGGTACTGATAACTGATAACTGATAATTTAAATGACTACTTTTCTCTAAAAAATGCAGGATAAACAAAGGCAAAAGCAGTGGAACTAGGAACAATTGTACCGTCAAGTTCCTCAACAACAACAGTTTCCATTTGACCATCCCATTTACCACGAATTTTTCGCCCATTAAACTCTATAACTTTTTCCCCTACTTCCTTCATTTCTGAATGTAAAAATTGAACGCTACTACCAGAGAAATAATTTTGAGGTGTTTTTCCATCTGATTCCCAAATGTATGTAACAATAGACTTAGGATGTTCCTTAAGTTGGCGTTGATTTCTCACAGGAAAAATTAACATCTTATCAGTATAATAGCTACCGTAAGGATAGTTAAAATAGTCACGTTTATGACCTGTATCTGTAGATAGAATTTTACTATTAGGATGTGCTGCTAACCAAGCACTAAGAGTAGTTTTAATGGCAGGAATTCTCTTTAAATTAAGATTGACATCTTGACCAATAATACCCATAGCCCAAGGTTGAGAATAAAGAGTATCATTAGCACGGTCATACATTACCAAACAACTTTGATAAAGTTTGCCAGAAACTCCATAAGTTTTCCTGCCACGTTCAAATGTTACTATAGTGTCACAGAGAGGGCAATAAGAAACAGTAATATTAACTCCTCCTACTGTATCATTAACAATTTCATGCCAATTCATAATGCCAAAAGGATAAGCGACTGCCTCACCATTTATTTCTACACCAATCACTGTTTCATTAGCAGAAAAACCTGTTGTTTGAGCAGTATCAAATTTTGGATTATCAATAGAAGGAATACCATCTTTTGGCGGTCCGCCATTTAAGAGTTGAGCTAAATTAATGCGACTATATTTCTGAGGGTCTAGATTTTGTGCTTGAATATCTTCGAGTTCTCTATTTTGATTATTAAGATATTGTGTGAGATGAAAATAGCGGACTTTAAAGTTATCCAAATTACCTGCTTTGGCTAGCATAGCAGTTAAACCAAAGCCAATGAATAAAGAACTACTGAGGATAATTTTAGCCAGTTTTTTCATAACCTTTTTCAATTAGTAATAAGCAACAATAATTATGATTTAATCGTGTTATTATTTTTGAATAATTCCGATTTGATAAATTAGTCTTTGATAGTTAGTATACATGAATGATTGACGCTATTAATCATGGAAAATATAGCAGTTTTTGATTTGATAAAGTATACAAAGTAAATTAGAGTAGTTCCCCTGGAAATTTAGTTATTAATTATTAAATAAATTATCTATCAAGTCCTACTGAATATTTAGATATAGGCAAACTGTGGGTATGCAAAAAGTATATTTAATACTCAATCAACTCATAAATAAAATTTATATCTATCCTCCCTAGACCAAAATACTTGATGGTATAAGATTCCCATCAATCAATTAAACTAAGCTGCTTGAAATAACTTGAGCAGGTTGATACTTCAACCGAACATGATATAATTTATCTGTAAACTTTTAGATCAAGAACTGTTAGTATATTAAGAGTAGTCTACATACCTTAAATTAAACTGAGTTCAATATGAATTGAAGATAAATAATTACTATAAAAAGCTTAAAACTTTTACCCTTATTTCCTTTATTGTTTCTGATGTACGATAAAAGCTTTATTAATTGTACTTAATTTTCAGGAATAAAAGTCGCTTTTTTCCGTTTCATCTGCGCAGCAAAGCATTCTCTTTGCAAAGCATTCCGTTTGCAAAGTATTCCAAAGGAAAGGTAAGGAAAAGAAAAGTCAGTTTGCTGAAAGCTGATAGCTAATAGCTGAATGCTTACAATTATCTAATCAACTCGCATCCATTTAAACATAGAAGCAACTGCTTTATCAAAGAAATTATTGGGTCTTTCTTTGAGTAATTTCTGTTGTGCTAAATCCCTTTCTAACTCCAATTCAGCAATTAATTTTTCTCCTTCCTGTTCCCTAATTAATGGAATTAAATAATCATGGGCTAATTGATACTTATTATCTGGTAAATCTGGCAGTAGTAAAACAAGTCCCTGGGCAACTAATACATCTAAAACTAAATCTATTTTACTGGTTTGTGTTGACAAATCTGATCCTAATTCAACAGAAGTTTTGAGAGGACGAGTACCATTTTTATTAGTTAACAAGTATAAGACGAGTGTCGCTGTTCGTTCATTGATAAAACCACAATCTTTAATCGCTGTATCTAAAAATTTTATCCTCAATTTTTGCAGTGGATTATCTCCTAGCTTCTGATATTTTTTAAGATTAAAAATTTCTTCTGTTTGGAGTTGATTGCCTACTACTTGTAATTCAATGGGACGTACTGTATTCTCTGTTATACTCAAATCTTCTACCACTTGCTCAACTAAATCTGATTCCCAATTTAATTGAGTAGTTTCAGTTAATTTTTTGATTATTTCTTGAGTAGTATTTGCCTCAAAATTACTTATGTAGTAAAGAGTTTCTTTAGATAAAACTTCATGGTTAATTACTGCTTCTAAATTTGTTTTGCGTTCCCATTCTAATAAATAATGTAAGTAATCTGTTTGCATAGATAAGATTACTTTGACAGAATTTACACTTAAACAATCATGCAAAAATTGATAAAGTGGCAGTCTTTGACTTATTGTTGGACAAACAGTAAATAACTCTTCAAACTGGTCTAAGATTAATACTTTTAAATTATTTTTTTGATTGTTTTTAACTAATGTCTCTAGTACATATTCGAGATTCCAAGTTGTGGGGTCAGGATTCCTAATCCAGTCAGTATATATGCGCAGTGGTATGGGCATAATTACTTGATTATCGTCTAATTTTTCTTGGAGTAAAGCAGGTATTAAACCTGCATTAAGTAAAGAAGTTTTACCCACACCAGAGACACCATATAAAACTATTAGTTTATGGTCTTGACTTTTGATTCTTGCTACTAATTTATTCACATCTTCTAAGCGACTAGAAGCTTCAATTTCTCTAGAAAGTATGACACTACCATTAGAATCTTCTTGTGGTTGTAATGGATTTATACCGACAAAAGCTCTTAAGCCATACTGATACTCAATTTTTAATTGTTCTTCTTTAATTGTTGCAGATTTTCCATATTGGTCTTGTTCAAAATAAAGCTTTCTTAATGCTTTTAATATAGAAATATAAGATTGCAAATCATGGTGTGGGTTAGTTTCTTTTCGCGCTTTTTCTAGTTGATTAATAGTAGCTTGCCACTCATTTAAACTCTGCTGAGATTCAGTTAAAATTGAGAGATAAGAATCTTGCTCTTGCCCAATTTCTAGAGGATCTCCCAGAGACTGATTTTGAATGGCAACTGCTAACTCTGCTAATTGACTAGCGTGTGCCCATTTTGATTCGTGCATTGCAGCTTCAGCTAAAAATCCGTAATCTTGAGCAATTTGCTCTTCTTTACCATAAGTTAGATGTAAATCTAAAGCTTGTTGAGCAAGGTTATATAAATCGTTCCATGCTTCTAATTTTTGTAAAACTTCTCCTTTTTTACTAATAAATTTAGCTACTATTTCTTGCCGATCTATTTGACTAAATAAGTCTAAGCTTTCCTGGAAATTATCTTTTGCTTGCTGCCAATAATTATTTTTTTGTTTTGACTGGCTATTTGAATTACCTAAATGATAGTAACATAATCCTATATGAAACTGGACTGCACCTAATTTTTCTAGCTGATTATTTCTTTGTTGAGTTGCTATTTCTCCGGGTAAAATTTTTGTGTCATTTTGCCATATTGCTTGGCTATTTTGAAAATGTGTTAATGCTGGCTCTATTTGACTATTAGCATAATTATCTCGACCAAGAATAAAATCTAGATTCGCTGTTTGAAGAGGTGATAATTTCTGGCTTTTGTAGTTAATCTTTAAATCTTCAATAGCTATTGCCAGTAGTTGACTTTCTCTGACACTCAGAATATCTGAGTTATTTTGAAACTGAATAATATTAGGGTCGAAAATATGAGCCAAAATTTTATTGGCACAATCTTCAATTGTATTAATAGTTGTAAGAGAATTAGATGGAGTTAAATTTTCTGATTTTTCTTTATCTGTCATAGCTAAAATTATGAATTTTTAGTAAGTTAAAATAGGCTTGAATACCCCCGCTATAAATTTCATTATAATAAGTAGCTAGACATAATTAAATAGAAAACCTTATATACTATAAAGTTTAAGTTTTCTTTGGATGCGCGTCTTAGGCATTTTATAACTTTATTTTGCCTACCTACTTAAGTTAATAACTTATAGCTGACAGCTAATAGCTGATGGCTAAATGCTTACATTCATTTTAGCACTTGTGAGGATTATAAGAAAATGTAAAGATTTTTTAAGGGGTTATATCAAATCCAATAGTATCAATTAAATTAAGTAGTTGTGCTTTTAGGCATTTCCTAGTTTAGAGAGGGAACAGAGAGTCAATAAGATATGTAATATAAAATCCGGTTATACAGGAATTGCAAAACTACTTCTTCATTAAGACAAGTTTTCTATTGAATAGGAATTATAGCAATCCTCCGCATATTCGTGGCAAAAATATTACTGCTTTTTAGGCAACAGCGGTGCGAACCCGCGTCGGCGAAAGACGCAAACGCCAGTTCCTTCAAGTCGGGAGACCCGCCCAACGGACTGGCTTGGGAATGCGCACCAAGAGAGGCAACAGGAAGGAGTTTCAACTTTTTTATCTACTTTTTGATTTGTCGCGACCTATTTAGGATTGCTATATATAATTTAATAGTTGAAATCTAATATTTATCCTAACTCCTAACTCCTCCGCAATACGATAACTAATTACCCGGATTCTATATAATTAATTTTGCTTATGAACTTATAGAGCATTAAAGTTGTTGGGTTTCATTACTTCAACTAAACTTAAAAAATACTAATATTCTAATTAGCAGGTATTTCTTATTATCAAATCAAATATGAGCTAAAGGTAACAGTAACCGACTTTCTACTAAACCACCTTCGCCCAACTTTAGCTCAAAATCTCCTCCCATTTGTTGCATGACTCGCCGACAGATAATTAAATGTTTGCCTGGGGGTGTAACTAGGGGAGAAGTTTCTAATATATCGGGTATAGAACCAGCGTTAAATTCAGTAATTAATTGAGGATTAATACTTCCTTCATCAAGAATAGAAATTTCTAACCATTCTTCATCTAAAGTTTGACATTTAATATCTATTTTTCCTCCTGTTAGAGAACGACGACAAGCACTAATCAAAAGCTCATATACAACCAATTCTAATTTAATACTATCTCCATAAATAGTTAAATTTCCTTCCCGATGAACTTCTAATTGTAATTGTCTTTTTTTAACTTGAGAATCAATTCGAGTCAGCGATCGCCTCAATAAATTAGCTACAGATACAACATCATAATTTGCCTGTAAACGCCATTTTTCTTGTTTCAATAATGAGGTAGTAGATGATAATACATTGCCAATTTGTCGTAGTAATTGCTGATAACGTAGATTGGCTAACAGATCTTTTTGTTGAGTAGAATTTTCCGCCGGAATATTATTTAGTTCACTTAATTGTTTAAAACCAGAACCAACAGTACGATAAAGTTCTTCTAAACGCCTTTGTTTATACCAATTCAACCACTCTAATTCTTCTCGCTGAGATTCCAAAGTAGTCTTAACAATTAAATAGCGACGTGACCAGGCAAACTGAGAAACCAAAGTAGTAAGTAAATTTTTCAAAATTTCAGTAGGAGAATTTTTTAACTGTGGAACTTCTGTTTTTTGCCATAAAATTCCGTAGGGATCTGCTAATAATAGTATACCTGTTGGTTGATGTTGAGCAGCAGTACGCAAAGCAGTTACTACAACCTGACCACTATCAAGAATATTTAGCCACCGCAAAGTTTTAGCTGGTATGTCACTCACATTCAAATGCAACCAATCATTGGTAGAAAGTATTTGTTGAATCCAAACATCGGTGCGAACAGGAATCGAAATTTTCCCAGTGCTAGTAATATTAGAGTCGGCATAACTATAACTAATAATTCTGCCTGTTTGCGATGCAGGATACCAAGCAATTAAAGCAACTAGGGGAACATTTTGGGAATCTATCTCTCCTACCTCCATAATTGCTTGAGCAATAAATTGGATAAAACTACGTTCGAGATGATCTAGGGATAAATTTTCTAATACACTTTCTTCTCCCACTGGTGCCAAATTTTTAACTTCTTGCAAAAATGAGGTGTCGGAAGAGTTAATCAATACTTTTGTATGGTTTCCGAGTATTGTGGTGGGTTGCAAAGCAGTTAAACCAGACTGCAAATATTGGATATATTGCTGTTGCTGATTAATTTGCTGATTCATGTCTCTTTGATGCAGAATAAAACCTAACTGTTGACTGGCAATTTGCACTAATTCTCGCTCATTGCGATTCCAACTACGAGGGGAGTCATAACCAATAATTACGATTCCTTCAGGTTGATCGTACTTATTTTCTTGATTCTCTGTAATAGATTCTTCTTCCTCCTGTTTCTTAGTTCCTCTTGTGCTGCACAATAAAAGAGAGCGTACTCCTACTTTCTCAAAATCTTCCTGCCAAGCACTCAATATATGATTCTCTGACCAATTTTCAATTCCTACTACTTCGGTGTTTTGATCTATCAGCGTCATCTCTACTTTGCTGAGAGGTGGTAGAGGAGTTGTAATTGTTCGACTTTGAATAGAATGATTTTGATAAATAACCTCAAACTGGTCTTTCTTGCGGAGAGCTAACATAAAATATTTAGCACCTAAACGTTGAGATAGTTTTTCTGCCGTTGTGCGGATAGTTTTTTGCCAGCCATCAGCACAATAAATAGCTCTAGTTATCCCTGCTGTTAAAGTCTGATCTATTTTGGCTTGGGAAATTTTGTCTTTCATTTCTGATAGGGGAGAAGTTAAAGCTACCAGTTTACCTATTCCATGCAAATAGTTTTTTTCATCATCTTGCCACGGACGGTTGTGTTGTTCTTCTATAGTGATAAACCCTAATAGTTCATCTTCTAAGATAATAGGTGCTACCAATACAGAAGAAGCTCTGATTTGTCGGAGCAGTAGTTGAGTAATCTCGTTGCCTACCGAGTTGTAATATTCTCCTACGCAAACAATTTGCCCTTTTACTAATATCTGATATAACTCACCTAAATCTTGTAATGTAATACCAGAAGCAGGACGCTTGAAGTCACTCCATTCTACAATTACTTGACGATTACTTGCACGCCGCCAAAAGTAACGCCCATTAGGATAATACCAGTAAATATTTGTGCGGGATGGCTGCAAAAATTTATGAGTGATTTCTACAACTGTTTCCAGACGTTGGTCTAGGGTTGTTAATTCTCCTAATTGAGAAAGTAATGAGAGTATAGGTTCATCAGGTCGTTTAATTTGTTTCTGTTGCCAGTCTTTTTGTATTTTGTCTAATGTGTGCCCCAATTCTCCCCAGATTAGAGATAGTAGTGCTTTTTCACCTGACTCTAGAGATATGCCACGATTTTGTGAAGCCATTAAAACAACGCCAAAAGATGTTTCCTTGTAAGATATAGGAAATAAAATCGTTCCTTTAACGTGATAAGTCTGAGCGATTTTCACCCATCCTCCCACTTGTTTTTCAGCGCTTAAGTCAGCTATTTTAAGTGCTTTACCTTCCATTAATACTTGTTCTAATACATCTCCATCACTAATTGTAAATTTTTGTTTAAGAATAGAAATTTCACCATTAGGAGTAATTCCTCCTTTGCCAACTATTTTATTTCCTATTCTGTCATATAAACCAACCCAAATTAAACAAAAATCTAACTCTGACTGTAGATAAATGATAATTTTTTTAATTGCAAAATCTATATCTTCTTCTTCTCTTATTATCCTAATTATACTTTCCAGCTCAATCAGATTATTATCTTTTTTTTCTGATTTATTTTTTTTGAACATAATATATTGATTCTCCTATTAAATTTTAATTCTATAAATAATATTCATTTGAAATTATAAAAAATTATTTAACCCTTAAGTATTTAGATATTCAACCAAGTTAATGATATATTAATAAAACTAATTAACGATTATTCTCTCAATAAGTACAATCCCAATAACCTGAATATTATATAATTTATGGTTTTTGAGTTTTTAATTGTCAACTACTATTCAGAATCAAGTGTTAAATATTTATCGTTCTGTCGTACTTCCGATTCTATTTTCTGGGTTAAAAGCAGATCCAGAATGGGTACATCATAGAGTCCTAAATATTCTCAATTTTATAGATACTCACTCCGACTCTCAACCGATAAGTAGGATTCAGACAATGATGGAGAAATTCTTCTGTTTTGAAGATACTCGTCTAGAGCAAACTTTATGGGGATTAAACTTTAAAAATCCCGTTGGTTTAGCAGCAGGATACGATAAAGATGGTGTGGCCATTAATGCCTGGCCTCGATTAGGTTTTGGGTTTGCTGAACTTGGTACAGTTACTTTCCATGAGCAACCAGGAAATACTCAACCAAGATTGTTTCGTTTACCAACAGATCGAGCTGTCTTAAATCGAATGGGATTTAATAATCAAGGAGCTGCTGCTCTAGGTAAAAGATTAAAAGGTCAAGCAAAAACCAATGTAGGGAGTCTAAGCATACAAGAAAATAATTCTTTTATTCCTCCTTCTTTGTTTCCTTATGGTATAAATATTGGTAAATCTAAGATAACATCTTTAGAGGCAGCAGCAACAGATTATTTAGATAGTTTTCGATTGTTAAAAGATTGGGGAGATTATTTTGTTGTTAATGTATCTTCTCCTAATACTCCCGGATTACGTTCCTTACAAAATACCGATAACTTAAGTAAAATTTTAGCATTTTTGCAAGGAGAAAATCCAGGAATTAAGCCAATTCTAGTTAAGATTGCACCCGATTTAGAAAATGAAGATATATCCTCAATACTAGACCTAATTAAAAAATATCAAATATCTGGCATAATTGCCGCTAACACAACTATTAGTCGTGAGGGATTAAAAACTAAAATTATTCCAGAAACAGGTAAAGCTATAACTGAAGAAGCAGGTGGAATTAGTGGCGCACCATTAACCCAAAGATCGACAGAAATAATTAAATTTATCTGGCAAAAAACAGAGGGAAAATTACCAATTATTGGTGTAGGTGGTATATTTACTGCGGAAGATGCGTGGGATAAAATTACGGCAGGTGCAAGTCTAATTCAAGTTTATACAGGGTGGGTATATCAAGGACCGGGAATGGTTAAACAAATTCTTCAGGGATTACTACAAAAGTTAGATGAACAGGGATTAAATTCTATTTCTGAAGCTGTTGGTTTAGGAAATAAGGGAGTAGGGAGTAGGGAGTAGGGAATAGGGAAAATAATTGATAATTTGTGTGTGATAATTGATTTGATTTTTTATTATTGGAGATGTCTAATAAATAGGTTGTAATATTTTATCGTAGGGGTTTGGTCTCCAAACCTAACCAAAAATAGGATTATGACCATAAAATAAGGTTTCAAGCCTCCCCTTGGATAGGGGATAAAAAAGAAAATTCAGTATTTCAAGAGTCCCTATTCCATAGAGGTACTGATAACTGATAAATAGGGAATAGGGAGTAGGGAGTAGGGAATAGGAAGTAGGAAAAAAAATTGATAGTTTCTGTGAGATAATTGATATGATTTTTCTTGTGGAAAATGTCTAATCAATAGGTTGTAATATTTTATCGTAGGGGTTTGGTCTCCAAACCTAACCAAAAATGGGATTGATATGACCATAAAATAAGCTTTCAAGCCTCCCCTTGGATAGGGGATAAAAAAGAAAATTCAGTATTTCAAGAGTCCCTATTCCATAGAGGTACTGATAACTGATAACTGAAATGACCTATGGGGAGAAGCTTTCAATCGGAATTATTCATTATTCATTATTATGTTGCCTAAATTATTGTTGCTCAATCAACGCTTAATTTTGTGGCTATTAGTATTAACAATACTATTAATTCCTCTGGCTTTAAATTTTTACGTCAGAGTAGCTACAAGCAAATATCGATACAAAAATCTAGAAAAAGTGCCAGCTAAACCTATTGCCATAGTTTTTGGGGCAGGAGTTTGGGCAGATGGTACACCCACACCAATGTTAGCTGACCGAGTACAAGGAGCGGTTAATTTATACAAGATTGGTAGTATTAAAAAAATTTTGATGACTGGTGATAATAGTACCCCTAATTATAATGAAGTAAAAGCCATGCAAGAATATGCTATTAATCAAGGTGTATCTGTTGAAAATATTACTCTAGATTATGCTGGTTTTAGCACTTATGAAAGTTGTTATCGGGCAAAAGAAATATTTGGTATTACCCAAGCAGTTTTAGTAACTCAAAACTATCATTTACCCCGTGCAGTTTATACCTGTCGTCAACTAGGAGTAGACGCTTTAGGTTTAGGTACACAAGATTGGGGAAAGTTTAGAAATGATTCTATGAGACGTTATTCTATCCGTGAATTTTTGGCAGTCTTAAAAGCATTGTTGGAAGTTCATATTACTCGCCCTAAACCAACTTTTTTAGGACCTTTTGAGGGAATTAGTTAATCAGTTATCAGTTATCAGTTATCAGTAAAAATATTGGGTAGTCCTGTAGATGTAGTGATATTTATAAGTAAAATCCTTTCAAAGTAAGGGGTGAAAATGCCAAAATTGCTATTTTACGCCACTACCAAATATTGATTTTATCTGTTCAAATAAACTGTATTTAAATTTAGCTCAAATTTTTCAGATTGATTTTTTGATAATTTTTAATAGGAGTAAAAAATGGTTCTTTATCTTGATTCAGCAATAGTAACAGAAGCTAGAGTTGCTCGTAAATTTGGTTGGATATCTGGGGTGACAACTAACCCGATGTTGCTTGCAAAAAGCGATTTGTCTCCAGAAGCAACATTAAAGGAACTTTCAGAAATTGTTTCTGGAGAATTATATTATCAACTTACTGCTAATAACTTTGATGATATGATGGCGGAAGCGAAAGCTGCAGCAAAATTAATTGGTCGTAAAATAGTCCTGAAAATTCCGGCAACTGCCACTGGTTTTCAAGCGGTGTCTCATCTGTCTAGAGAAATTAGTTGTTCGGTGACGGGAATATATCATCCTGCTCAAGCAGTAGTAGCTGTAGAAACAGGCGCTAAATATGCGATCGCCTACGTTCATCGAGCGACTAGACTATTGGGGGATGGTTTAAAGTTAGTGCGAGAGATGGCAAAAGTAGTTGAAGGTAGCGGTACAGAAATTTTGGCAGCAAGTATTAAATCTCCTGATGAAGCTGTGGCAACTTTATTAGCGGGTGCTAATCATCTGACATTACCATTTTCTGTTTTGCAGGCAATGACTACCCATAGTTTATCGGAGCAAACTTTTAAAGAATTTAATGAAAAAGGGCGAGGAATTATGTATTAAATGGTGATGATAAAATATTTGTAGGAGGAAGTTATATTTAAGAATAAATGTTTAATTTTCCAGATTTATAAAAAGCTTCCTCCTACATTATTATATTACAGGACTTTGCTCGGATGATGAGATACAGTTGAAGATGTAATCTCTCTTACCTATTTACTAAAGCGATCAAACTTTGTACCGTACGAAAAAAACTGTAGAAAATCGTGACAGCTTTTATCTTGATATTGGATTAACCAACATAGGCTGTACGGCACAGCTCACTATTCCCTCAACAGTAAATGCTCCTGGGAATTTCTTTCTAATAATTTGAAGACTGCCGTTGATATCGGCATTAATCACTTTACCTGTTGCACTTCTGAACAAACCACGTTTGACTCGTTTACCTACATAGTTTTCATGGCATATTGGTTCTTCTAGGTCAATCGCAGATGTTTTACTGGTGTAACTTTCTTCAGTTTCAATGACTTTTACCCCAGCCAGTTGACATTTATAAGTTATCTGTTGAATTAACTTATAGTGAGGTATTTGAGTAAAATTTTGGTTGTTTTTTTTGCCGATGTTTGCATCTTGTTTCCAATTATCATTTTTGCCTATGACTACAGTACCAATATTATTTGTGGTTAAATACTCAACCACTAATTTACTGGTATTATGCAGATAATTCTCCACAAAACGATTTCGGTGATAGGTTAACGCTTCAATCTTACGGCTAGTTTTTTTCTGGCTCTTGAGAACACTTTGATATTTAGCTTTTCGCTTGTTGTAAAGCTGATTGACGCTTTTTAGTGGCTTCCCATTAACAAGCAGAGGTTTCACACCAGGCTTGTTTGTAGCTAGAGCAACTAATCTATCAATCCCTAAATCTATTCCTGCTACATATGTAGACTCTATCCGTTGTTGTTCAGTTTTTTCATACACAACTTCAATTACATAGCAGCCAGTTGCAGGTACTATCCTCACTTCAACTACAGACTCAACCACTACAGGTATTTTGAGATCACTCATAGATAAGTGACAAACACCGTCCTTTAGTGGTCTTTTATATACAGACTATGCATGAGTAGATAACTACATTTCGGCCTTTGGTTTTGTCCTTATACTTTGGTATTTTAGGTTTACCTATACAAAGATGTTGCTGAAGTCTAGCATCTTGACGGCCAAATTGGCTAAAATTGTAGATATATTAAGGTGTCCCGTATTGTTCTAAGACTGGTATTTTCTGACAAGATAAGATAATCTGGCACAATTTACCTCCATTAAAATTAGATTTTTTTAGATATAAATTAGACTTCAACTCTACACTAACCAAAACTATCTAGTCAATACTTAAGAAAAACTCAGTGGGCTATTCTTACCTACTTTTGTCTGCAATTTAGGCTAAGAAGCATACTTATCAACAAATCCTTGTAAACCAGAATTATAACCTTGTCCAACAGCTTGGAATCTCCAGTCATTATCTTTGCGATAAAGTCTGCCAAATTCTAGAGCTGTTTCTCTAGAAAAATCTTCTTCTAATTCATATTTAGCTACTTCTTGTTCTGTGGTAATATCGTAAATTCTGATAAAAGAATTTCTGACTTGTCCAAAGTTTTGTCTTCTAGTATCTGCTTCATGGATAGTTACTACAAATAGTATTTCTTGAATGGCTTGGTCTACTTTTGTTAAATCAATTTCTATTACTTCATCATCTCCCGCACCTTCACCAGTCCTACTATCTCCCGAATGTTTAACTGAATTATCTGGTGATGTTAAGTTATTGTAGAAAACAAAGTATTTTTCTGTAGGGATTTTGCCATTAGTTCCTAACATAAATACAGAAGCATCTAAGTCAAATGCTGAACCTGTATCTGTAGTATTTACATCCCATCCTAACCCAATACCAGCTTGAGTTAAATTAGGAGATTCTTTGGAAAGATTCAATCTTTCACCTTTACTAAGATTAATAGACATATTTAGTTATCAGTTATCAGTTATCAGTTTTAAAACAGGAATTACTGCTAAGTATTCAACTATTAGCTTTTAGCTCTCAACTCTCAACTTCATTAATGAATAATGAAAACTATCTCTAATAGACCTCTATTTTTCAGTTATCAGCTTTATTGATGGATAATAGATTATAAAAACTATCTCTAACTATTGGAGATGTCTAATTATCCATTATCCATTATCCATTATCCATTATCCATTAGTTAATGCTCCTTTATTAACAAACTCTAAAGTAAAAGCTTCTTGATAGTTAGTATCTGGCTTAATTATTCCTGCTTCTACTACACTATCAAAGAATAATTTCCACCGTTCGTCTGTCATAGCACCGATACCTTTGGTAATAGCATCTCCAGAAATAACAATACCATATTCTTTCATTTTTTCTAAACTATAAACTAATAATTCATCTGTCATTTCTGGATTATCTTTTTTAATTAACTGATTTGCTGGTTCGGGATTTTCTAAATAACTATACCAACCTTTAATAGAAGCATCGACAAATCTCTGCACTAAATCTGGATTTTTTTCTACCATTTCTTTTGTTGTTTCTATGGTAGTAGAATAAGGTTCATAGCCAGCATCTGCTAATAACATAACTACTGGTTCAAAGCCTCCTTTTTCCTGAATTGTGAAAGGTTCAGATGTCAGATAACCTTGCTGAATTACATTTTTATCTACTAGAAAAGGAGCTACATTAAAGTTATAAGGACGTCTCTGGTCGTCTGTATAATTAAACTTATTTTTGAGAAATTGCCAATAGCCTTTTTCAGCTATAGATGATACTAAAATCGGCTTGCCTTTTAGTTTTTCTAAAGAGTCATTTCCTACCCCTGGATGAGCAATTAATACTTGGGGATCTTTTTGGAAAATAGCTGCAACTGTAATAGTAGGAATTCCTGCTTCTACAGAACTAATTGCTTCGATACCAAATCCCATATAAAAGTCTATTGCACCTCCTACTAATAGCTGAGTTCCATTTACTTGAGCATTTCCCATTCTAATAGTAACTTCTAAGCCATAATCTTCATAAATTCCTGTGGCAATTGCTTGATAAAAACCTCCATGTTCGGCTTGAGCATACCAGTTAGTTCCATAAGTAACTTTGTCAAGATTTTTGCCATTTTTAATAATTAAATTAGAGTTATTAGCATTAGTACAACTTGTTAATATACTGGTGCCAATAGCTAGGGAACTATACTGGATAAATTGACGACGATTAATAGAATTCATCTTTTGCAGTTATAGCGCTAGGGAATAGGGAATAGGGAATAGGGAATAGGGAATAGTAAACTGTTAAAGGCTTTCAGGATTTAGAAATGTCCTAATTTTTGCTTCGACTGCTATATCAGTTTTTTCAGTTATCAGTTAACAGTTTTCAGTAGCTAATCGCTTTTTCAGTTATCAGTTATCAGTTTTTAGTGGCTGATAGTTGATGGCTGGATACTTACGACTAATATTCATTTTAATACTAATCTAATAACTCTTATGATATTACCATATAAATACTCATCTAATTATAGAACACTATGGCATACTGGCGATACTTATGTAATAGAAATTCACATTATTTTAGAAATGTTAAATCTGCTTTAATTTATCTCAAATTTGGTAGTATCGTTATCAACAAAGTATAGAAACCGGGTTTGTATTAAATGCACCACTATACTAATATCTACCTCTCATAAACCCGGTTTCTTAATGTAGGGGCAATTGGCGAATTGCCCCTACGAAGCAAGCAGATTTGATGTGATTTTTTGTGGAATTATGCTATACTTATTTTCATCAAAATAAATAATATAATTATTATTGCAAAGTTAAGAAAAAATGGCAAAACATAAACATATTGTATTGATATCTCATCCAGATACTTCAGGGAAAAAAACAATTCCTATGCAGTGGGGAACGAGTGCCTATTCCTGATGATTTGGTGCCGGAAGATGCGCAGGTGGAAATTGCAGCGAAGAAAGTGGCGGTTTATTATATTGATGGGGTGGTGCCGGATGAGAATGTTTTGTCAGAGATTAAGGGAAGAAATTTAGCTGATTAAAACATGGAAGAATCATTTATTCAAGCTGCGGGAAGACATTTACATGATGCAGAAATTTTACTGGTTCAAAATCGTTGGGATAATGCTGTTTATTTGGCAGGTTATGTAGTAGAATGTACTTTTAAAGTTCTAGTAGAGCAATATATTAATAATGAAGCTTGTAAAAAATTCGGTCACGATTTAAGAGAACTTCAAGGTCAAAGTATTGAAAGGTTACGGATAATTTATCCCATTCTTGATTCTAAACTGCCAATTTCCCGGACAAACGGAACAGTCTTAGTCAACTATCATCCAGAGCGACGTTATTTTAAGTCGGATATAGCAGTGAGCGCTCGCATATTTACATACTACTCTTGTCATTAAATGTAGTGTAAAATTTTACTCCCAATTATCAATATTTTTGCATATACTATATTAGTATTATCTGTAACATGTAAACATACCAGCGCACGTTGCTATATATGGAATGAAAAGGAGGCAACAGACGCAGTTGAACGAGCAGCGGAAATCTATAACGAAATTATTCCCAGACTAATTTTGGATGGTAGGATATCTAGGGAGAAACTTTAAATGATTGATATAACTTTCGGTGAAACATTTGAGAAAGTACGAGAATGTTTTGAGGAATCTTCCATAAAAGACGAACTAGAATCAATAACTATCATTCGCGATGTTAAGGGAAAAATTTGGCTTTTTCTGGAACCTCTGGAAAATAGCAACCTGGAAGAGGATATCCTAGACGACCTGGAAAAATCTCTCGATCGCAAACTCGGTCTCTACTATGGTAAAGATATTTGGTTGCCACAGGGTGAAAAAGATGGTTATAAAAATTTGATAGGTGTCATCCGGGAAGAAAGAGTTCTCGCAGAATGGGATGATGAAAGTCAACCTAGTTGGTATGTGTTAGAGCGTCATGTTGCCAAACAATCATGGACAAATCAAAAAGAAGTTGAGCTTCCTTGGTCTCAGGAATTAGTAGATAAAGGTTATAAACCAGCAATAGTTTCATTTTTTTCCTTCAAAGGTGGAGTTGGTCGGACAACAACATTAGTAGCAACTGCTCTGACATTAGCTCGTCATGGTCATCGGGTAGCTATAGTTGATTTGGATTTGGAATCTCCTGGTATATCAACTATTTTTTTCCCAGATACAGAGGATAGTGTTTCTGGAGTCATTGATTATTTGTTAGAGAAAAATATCCAAGGTAAAAATTGGAAACTCCGTACTCATTTACAACCAGTAAACGATCCGAAATTGTTGGGAGATCGTGGAGAAAATTTGAATATACTACGAGCAGGTAGTGTAGATAATGATTATCTGGAAAAGTTGGCAAGACTTGATTTCCAGAATTTGCTCGATCTAAATAACCACCTGCCCAAAATTTGGCATGATATGTTTAAAGAACTGAATGCAGCAACAAAGCTAGACTTTATTTTCCTGGATACTAGAACAGGGTTTCACGATATTGGTGGATTGGCGATCGCTGACTTATCCCATGCAGCAGTCATCTTCGGTACCCAATCTCGTCAAAGTTGGGCAGGTTTAACTCATGTTATTCGTCGTCTAGCAAAACCTTTAGCTTCTGAACCTCTGCCAGTGTTACTTATTCATGCTCTAGCTCCGGGATTAGTTGTACCAGGGAGAAAAGAGGAACTTAGGGATTTTCGAGAGGAAGCTTATACTGTTTTTCAAGATAATTACTATAGTGAAAATGTTCCTAATTATACTGACAAAGAAGCTAGTTTTTACCCAATAGTTATAGACTGGCAAAGTGAACTGCGTAGAGAAATAACTTTATTTGAGCGAGATTCTAGTCTGGAGGAAGATAATCGTTTGTCAGATATTATTGATGTTTTAACAGGTAAACCTTATCAACAACTTGCTGAAAGACTTTGCAGTATTTTTCAGCGTAAATTAAATAAAGAAAATTAGGTAGAAAAATGACTGAATTTGATAAAAAAAGGCTATTAGAAATTATGGCTAATGTTGCACCAGGAAGAGGTGTAGCAGAACATGAAAGTAATGATGAAAAGATATTCATAAAAAATTTTTTACCTATACCTAACTACCGAATGGCTTTGAACACTGACACATTTTTAATATTAGGTGGCAGAGGTGTTGGTAAAACATAATTTTTTCGTTTATTAGCAAATTCTTCTGGTCGCCAAGCTTTAGTAAAAAACTTAAAAATCAAATATTTTCCCCCTTTAGAAACAACAATCTGGATTGCTGGATATGGTCGCACTAAGACTGGAGAAAGAAAATTTCCTGCACCAGATATAACAGAAAATTACATGAAAGATAAGGATAGAATTGATTGGCGTATTTTCTGGATTGGATTGATATTAGGAGTAATATTTCAACAAGGAAAAGAATTATCAAATCATAGTTGGGCTGAGGAAATACCAGAGGAAATTCGCGATCTTTTAACTAACAAATTATCATTACTTTCCAACTGGTTTCCAGATGCTAGCCAGAACTTTGAAAATATCAACTATGCTTTAGATAAATTAGATGAAGAATTAATAGCTAGTGACTGTTGGTTATTTATTACTTATGATGAACTAGATCGAATTGTTCCTTCTTATTCAGAACTTGCTGCTCCTATCGCCGAACTATTAGCATTTTGGCTAGATAGATGGCGTCGTTGGGAAAGAATTAGACCCAAAATATTTCTACGCACAGATTTATTTCAACATGAGTTTTTAGGATTTCCAGATGCTTCTAAACTCAGAGGACATCAAATTAGTTTAGAGTGGGAAACTTTATGGTTATATCAAGTATTTGTTAAGCGTTTAGCTAACTCTGGAGCAGAAATAAGTGATTATTTAAAAATAGTTCCTGATTTAATTTTAAAAGAGGATAAAACACTAGGTATATTGCCACCATCAGATGAGTCTCGTTTTGAATTATTAATGGAAAAAATGGTCGGGGAATATATGGGAAATAACTATCGAAAAGGTTACACTTATAATTGGATTCCTAACCACCTTCAAGATGCTAAACGTAGAATTGCCCCACGTTCTTTTTTAAAGCTATTTTCCTTAGCTGCAGAACGTAGATTAGAAAAATTTGAGGAAAAAGATTTACCAGAAAATCGCTTATTAATACCCTCTGATTTACAAGGAGCTTTAATGGATACCTCTCAAGATCGAATCAAGGAACTTACAGAAGAAGAATATCCCTGGTTAGAAGCTCTTAAAATAGGTCTTAAAAATCTCAATCTTTTAACTAAAGAGGAAAAATTTCTCAATATACTGAAAAACACACAATGGGATAAACAACCGCCCACAAAAAAACCGGAAGAAATTTTAAAATATTTAGAACAATTAGGCATTGTAGAAATTCGTCAGTCAGATCGGCGAATTAATATGCCAGATATTTATAGATATGGTTTTGACGTTAAACGTAAAGGTGGAATTAAACGTCCTAGACAAAACAATTAAAATCAAACAATTATTTTTCTCCTTCTAAATATTGAGTTTCAACTTGAGTTCGACTCATCAATTTTTCCCTTTTTAAATATTGAGTTTCAACTGCTTGAGTTCCACTCATAAATTTATTATCAGATTCAAGTGGTAAGAGAATACTTGACGCTTCTTTTAGTTCCAAAATTAATGCTTGACCACTACCATTAAATAAACGAATAACTGCATAGGAAATTAACACTGGAGAAGCTAAAATTAAAGCAGCTATCATTCCCACAGGTGCTACTAATTGATAAACAATTAAAGCAGTAGGTTGAAACTCTTCATATTGGGAAAAAACGCGAGATAACCACCAAATTAATAATGCTATTACCCCAAATCCAAAAAGAGTGACAATTGAAGGTACAATAAAAGATAAAAATACAGCCATTAGTGCAATTAAAGCGCCCCAACCTTGAGCAACAATTTTCTCTGATAAGTCAGAAACCATAACTGTTGCATGCACAAACCAAATAATAAATCCAAATACTAATGTAATTGCTGACCCTGCCAAAAAAATATTAACGCCCTTAATAAAAAGTTGCTTAAGTTCATCATTTGTTAATATAGTTTGTTTCTGGTTTTCCATTTTTTTAATTTCCCTAGCCTTTAACTTTTACTATTACTATACCTGATACTTTTGCCTCTGGATTTAACCCAATTATACTGGTTTCAAGATTCAGAAATAGCACAATTTCATTGAGAAAGTATCTATAAAATAAACCTTAAAAAAGTGTAGGGATTTTACCTTCAAACTCCTACAGTCAAGGCAGATAAAAATAATATCAAAATAATATCGAGGCATAACTATGAGATTATTCTTACCTTACCCATCTTACACAAAAGTCTAATCTTTTTGTATAATTACTAATAACTACTATCTAATACCAATTACTAAAAGTAATGCTATACTTGCAAGGCACTTCAATTATTACAGTGCTTTTCAGTTGAGTAGACCACAAAACTGTTATAGGAGTAATGAGCAAGGAGTAAGGAGTAAGGAGTAAGGAGTAATGAGGTAGGGACGTTGCTTGAGCATTAATGCGTTTTCGTATAGGGAATGCTCCGCAAACATGTCGCCCGGTTTCGCTGTCGCGAAATATAAAGCGGAGCTTTGCGTCAGCAAAACGTCCGTACGGAGTCAGTATGATTGTGGTTTATTCATCATTAAACCGCTGTAAGTAGTTAACACAAAAGTTTTTGATAAATTGTATAATACCAGGAATCAAAAAAGAATGCACTTTATTTGGTACATCTTGGAATGGGTATTAAAAAAGAGCTTCTATAATTGATTAGTAGTAAGTCGGGAAATGCTTATAGTTGATTCACCTACTTAGTATATAAGCAAGGAAAAACTACTATTAATTTTGATTCCTGACTAATAACTACTTACTACTTTTTCAAAGCATCAAAAAATTAATTTTTTCTTTTGAATAAATACATTGGCTAGTACAAGTTTCATCAATTCTGACTGCTACAAGTCCAGGTATTTTATCTTCTAGTTGCTCATAAATCCATCTAGCGATCGCTTCACTGGTAGGATTAGCTAAACCTGTAGTTTCATTTAAGTGATAGTGGTCTAAATAATTATCTATTAGGGGTTTCAGATATTTTTTAATATCCCCAAAATCCATAATCATATCCTGTTTGGCTCCATCATTTACTAATTTATCACCAGCAACATATATAACACCGCGCCAGGAATGACCGTGTAATCTTGCACATTTACCATCGTGATTAGGTAGTTGGTGCGAAGCTTCAAATCTGAATTCTTTGCCTATTACCCAAGTCTCTGAATTTGATGTCATGGTAATTTTATCTTGAAATAATTAATAAATAAATTGTCAGAAATATGGATAAATTATAATGACAAATTCTAATCACAAGATACTTCTACTATTTTGTTCTTAGAAATCTCAAATAATCAGGTAATATTATCTTCGGATAAACAGTTATAAATAATTATACTTCTCCTGAAATGAAGATTTAACAATATTTTTATAGTAGTTTCAGATAGATTATTCAAAGATGTCTATTACGAAGGAGTTAGAACTTAGGAGGAAGCATTGGCAGAAGCAAAGAAGGTCGATCGACTATTCTTGATTTACTAATAAACATTCAGATAAGTTTATATATATTGATCTAGTTATACTGGTACTGGTATAGTTGCATAGATTATGCTAAAGTTTGACAAAAAGAACAGTTTGTGGTTTCAAACCCGGCCACTATGTAACCCCTATCCTTAATAAGTTACCAAAGCACATAGTCAAGTAATTGAAACTTCTGCGAACGCCGATAACCAAAGTTCGCTTATCCAACCAAAGTTGAGATAAAATTTCCTTTGTGTGGTAATCTAACTGAGAAATGGTCCAGGTAGGAATTGTCTGAAAATCTCAATCTACACTTTTCATTTAAAATAGAGTTTAGATGCGGATTACAGGAAAATATTTCCATTATAACGACCGTTTCATAGTAAAATTGTTGTAACTCTTTCCATTTATAGATAGGAAGATCTTAGAAAATTATGCTCAATACAATTGCTACTCAAATTAGAAAGTGGTTCCCAGCACCAGAGGTTAGCGCTCACTGTGATGGCCCTTGTGGTGTTTATGACCCTGCTTCTGCTAGGATTTATGCTGAAGCTGTATTGTCTATGACTAAGAAAATCTTAGACATAGACCCAAAAGCTGGAGATCATAAGACTGCTAATACGCTTTCTCGTTATATTGCAATTAAGGAAGAGCAAGCTCAGAAGACTAAGGAAGATTTGCTTGTTCTCTGGACTGATTATTTTAAGCCAGTACATTTAGAAAAGTATCCAGACCTCCACGATACTTTCTGGAAGGCTGCTAAACTTTGCTCTGCTTGTAAGGTGGAAGTTAGTTTGGAACACGCTACTGAGTTATTAGCTACTGTGGAGAAAATTCACAGTATGTTCTGGGCTACTAAGGAACGTGATGTAGCTTGGGTTAAGGCTAGCTAATTTATAAGTTTTTCCTACAGAATGCTGCGCAAACAGCCGTCAGCTAGCCTCTTGCAGAGGAGCTACGCTAACAGCTAGCCTCCTGCGGAGGAACTGCGTTAACAGCTATTCCTTTTGTCCAAAATCTGCTGTACTTTTAAGGGCAGGGTATTACTGCTGATAGCTGAATACTTACGTTAATTTTTTTAGTTTGAGGTGGTAGGCAAAAAGTTGATACAAACAAGTGGTAATAGAGAGTTATTACTTTGGTTGTTAAGATTTCGTCAACGGTTTTGTGTCACTGGGTTTTCTATGTTTCCTCTTCTTAAGCCTGGGGAGGAAATTCTTGTGGATACGAGAGCCTACCGCCACTGTTTACCAGAAATTGGCGATATGGTTGTGGCTGAACATCCTCATCGTCAAGATTTGAGAATAATTAAGTGGGTTGCTTTTGTTGATGAAAAAGGTTACTGTTTTTTGATGGGAGAAAATAGGGAAGAAAGTATTGATAGTCGTTCTTTTGGTTTTGTGAGTTCGCAACAGATAATTGGTAGGGTTACTAGCAGATTTCCTTAAGCGGTAAACCTTTGGTCGTGGAGGCTATTTAAAAATCTGTATTTTTAAAATAATTACTTTTTAGCTTGAATAAAAAGTCATGCGTATAGGCGAATAACTGCCATTAAAATTTACTATATCATTGTTTTGTTCCAGAAGCAAGGGGAATTTCTTTTTATCGGAGATTTTTTTCTGGAGCTTCACAAAATGATTTTCTACTGGTTTGATTGATATTGACTGGAGCGATCGCTTATCTACTGAGAATTGGATTTTGATTTTAATTACCGACTGCTTTGGAGTGCTTCACAGAATGTTTGAATTGTAGCGATCGCTCTATCTGAAGGATGAAGTAATTATTCTATTTCACTATCTACCTTGTAATTTCTTAGGTTGAATAAAAAAATCGGCGTTGCATATTTGTGGGATGAATGATAGTTATGGAGAGAGGGAATATAGAGGGGATAAAGTATGAAATGTCCAGAATACCAGTCCAAACATATTCGTAAGAATGGTAAAAGACGTGGGAAGCTTGCGCCACATTTGTGTCAATTGTGGCCGTCAATTTGTCTCTCATCCTCAAACTCAACCAGGATATAGTGACGATGCTCGTCAAATCTGCTTGAAAATGTACGTTAATGGTATGGGCTTTCGGGGAATAGAGAGAGTAACAGGAATTCACCATACTACTGTGATTCGATGGGTGAAGTTGGTGGGAGAACAGTTACCAGATGCCTATGAAGAAAGAAGAAACTCCTGAAGTTGGGGAACTTGACGAACTGCAAACTTTTGTAGGCTCAAAAAAAAGAAAATCTGGCTCTGGACAGCAGTTAATCACTTCCGAGAGGGTATCTTAGCTTGGGTGATAGGAGATCACAGCGCCGATACTTTTGAACCCCTGTGGCAGATAGTGAGACTATGGCATTGCTTCTTCTATGTTACTGATGGGTTGAAGGTCTACCCCCTATATATTCGCATCGGGCGATCAGATTGTGAGCAAGACCTACATGACTAGAGTAGAGGGAGAAAATACACGTCTGAGGCATTATTTAGCTCGTTTACATCGCAAAACACTATGTTATTCCAAGTCCATAGAGATGCTCAAACATTCTATCAGACTACTAATTCACTATCTTAAGTTTTGGGATGTACCTGTTCCCTTTAGATTCATCCCTTGATTCAGCAACGCCAAAATTTTAGGTAAGGAGCGAGCAACCACATTAGACCTCTCCCCCCTGCCCCTCCCCCTCTCCTGCAAGGAGAGGGGAGAAATTCCCCCTTCCCTTGCAGGGAAGAGGGCCGGGGGGTTAGGTTTTTTCACCCACATTTTCAAGCTAGACACGTTACTATTATAATTCTGAAAATATAGAATATTTAACTTAAATAACTAAATGACTATAGCTATAGACTTCGGAACAAGTAACACCGTAATCTCCCGTTGGAATCAAACTACTCAAGAGCCAGAAACTATTAAGTTACCAAACTTGTCAATTACTTCTGGACAAAATCCACCTCTAATTGCTAGTTTAGTCTATGTGGAAAATGCTGCTGAAAAAAAAGTAGTAATAGGGCAACAAGTTAGAGATAAAGGTTTCGATGTTAGTACAGACTCTCGATTTTTTCGTAATTTTAAACGGGGTATTGGTGCAAATATTCAAGGATTTTTGCCAGAACTTGATGGTCAAATTGTTTCTTTTGAACAAGTAGGAAAGTTATTTTTAGAAGAAGTTATAGCTGGTATTCGGAATGTTCCTTTGCCTGTAGAATCTTTAATTTTTACTGTTCCAGTAGATAGTTTTGAAGCTTATCGTAATTGGTTGGGAGAAGTTTGTCAGTCTCTACAGGTTGAACAAGTACGAATGATTGATGAACCTACTGCCGCAGCTTTGGGTTATGGAATGGCAGATGCGGAAATTTTATTAGTAGTTGATTTTGGTGGAGGAACTTTAGATTTATCTTTAGTCAGGTTGGATAATTCGATGCAAAAACAACCTTTGGGTTTTATTCTGAAATGGGGTGAAAAATCTTTTGGTAAAAGTTCAAATCAAAAGCCAAAAACGGCGAGAGTTTTGGCCAAGGCAGGACAGAATTTAGGGGGTTCAGATATTGATAATTGGTTGGTGGATTATTTTGTTAAAAGTCAACGGATAGAAAAGACTCCTTTAACTACTCGTTTAGCAGAAAAGTTAAAGATTCAATTGTCTTTACAACAGCAAGCAACAGAAGTTTTTTTTGATGATGAAAGTTTGGAAAGTTATGAGTTGGAATTAGGGCGGGATGGCTTTGAGGAAATTCTCAGGGAAAATGGATTTTTTACCAGTCTTGATAATTCTATGAATCAGGTTTTACAGCAGGCGAAAAGACAAGGAATAGAATTATCAGAAATTGATGCTGTTTTATTGGTAGGAGGAACTGTACAAATCCCGGCAGTTCAGAGGTGGGTAAAAGAATATTTTGATGAGGGAAAAATTCGCTGTGAAAAACCTTTTGAGGCAATTTCTCAGGGAGCTTTACAATTAAGTCAAGGAGTAGAGGTTAAAGATTTTTTGTATCACAGTTATGGTATCCGCTATTGGGATAGAAAGAAAAATGCTCATAGTTGGCATCCATTAATCAAATCTGGTCAACCATATCCAATGACTAATTCTGTGGAATTAGTATTAGGTGCTTCAGTAAATAGTCAGCCAAGTATAGAATTAATTTTAGGAGAATTAGGTGCTGAATCTGGAGGTACAGAAGTTTACTTTGACGGCGATCGCCTAATCACTAGAAAAATATCTGCAGAACAAACTTCAGTACAACCTTTAAATGACAAAGAAGGAGGTCGTAATATTGCTCAATTAAATCCTCCAGGTAATCCAGGAAGCGATCGAATTAAGGTTTTGTTTTGGGTGGATGAGTCTAGATTTCTGAGAATAACAGTGGAGGATTTATTGACAAATGAAACTTTGTTAAATGAGCAAGCTGTTGTACAATTGAGTTAGTTTATTAGTAAGCATTCAGCCGTCAGCTAACAGCTATCAGCTTTATTACCTTTAAAGAGATAACAGAAATTATTATTAAACTGTCTATAAAGTTATAAATATGTAGCATTTAGAAGTTAAAAATGCGTAAGTTCTGTTTATAATACTGATACTACCAAAATTAATATTCTAAAATCTAAAAACCCAGACGTTATAGTTATGACTATAGAAAAAGCTACTACAACACAAGCTGCATTTTTACTCAATATTTCCACAGGTAGATTACGAACATTACTGAATGAAGGCCGTGTTCCAGACGCATATAAAGATGGGAGACGTTGGATGATTCCATTAAACAAAAGGGGAATGCCGGAAATTATACCAGGTCGCCGTGGTCCTGAAGGCTCTTGGAATAAAAATAGACGTACAGCCAATACTTTTATTCATGTTCTGCGAAAGACTATAGATTACAATCGAGATAATGGAACTTCTCATCCAGCAGTTGCTGTGAAGGTAGGAGATAAAAAGGATTATTGCCACGCTCTGAAAATAAAAGGACCTTGCCAAATCGTTTATCAACCTCATCAACCCAATAGTAGTCAAGCTGGAGGTGCCCGTTTGTGGATTGAAGTAGAACCGGAAAATAGAGTAGAGCGAGTATACTTCAGTGATGGAGACTATGGTCCGCCACCGGAAGTAGTTAAGCAACGAGCAAAAAATAAAAAGAAAAAGTCAAAGAATCAGAAGAAAAAAGGAAATAGTAGAACCAATTAAATAAATCATTAGGTCTTGTTGATTAAATTTAAAAGCATTTATATGTAAATGCTTTAGTTTTTGGTATGTCTTCTAAAAGTGGAAGTTTTTTCCTCCCTTAAGCTCAAAATTTTCGCATTTTAAGCAGACAAGGGCAGAAAAATTTTCCCTTTATTTTCCCTCCTGTCGGTAAGAAAAAATCAGAGTGATCAAAGCACCCAGGAAAAATATTATGCGAGTATTAGTAACTCGTTTTTTTTTCCTGGGATAACATTTCGATAACTTCTGGAGTAGCCAGAAAATTCTTATCAGTATTGTCAAGATTATTTGATATTTTTGTCATGATTCTGGTTACTTCAATCAGGGCAAACCCATCTAAATTCTGGAAACTTCTGCTGTTAAACTTTAGAAGAGTAACGAGTATTAATACTCATAAGCCTGACATCCTTGCCCTGTCAGAACTTCAAAATAAGATGCGTTTGCCCTGCTTACTTCAATTATCCTGATAATCAATAACAATGATAGTGAGTCCTACATTTTTCCAATCAACAATATTAATTTTTGTAAAAAGTATTCATACTATACGTAAATTTGCCATCTTTTCTTGGTGAATAATATGGTACGATGCTTTATTTTTTGAATTTTTACTTATCATCAGACTAGATTTTGCATAATCTCGAAAGTATTAGCTGATTAATAAGTAGTACAGGAAGTCGGTTAGCACTTAATAGATAAGAATTCTTCTTATTTAAGATAGCAATATAAAAGTACACCTAATAAAATTTCCTGATAAGGAGGTGGATAAATTTCCTAGAGAGAAAAATTTTTATCTAAATAGACCTCTCCGATAATTAATCTCAAATTTTTAAACTACACCGGTAAAAGCTTAGTTTCTGGAATTTCAATAAGCTACCTATAAAAGTTCTTGTTACTTTAAGGTCTTGAAAGTACTAGGTATAAGTTTAATAAATGATCATAATTCTTATTTAGGAAACTTATACAAAAGTACATCTTTAATAAGATTATTTCTCAACTTCTTGAGAAATCCCTTAAAGAGAAAAATTCTTATCTAATATATTAAGTAAGGAGTTATAGAACTCCTTGTTACTTCAAAATCCCCACTAGACAACAACTTCAGATATTTAATGGAGAAAATAATGGATATCTTAAATCTAAATACTCAACTTTTCAATTTTTTCCCTTTAGCATTTGTCAATGGGATATTGAATTCACCAGTGATAAATTTGGTATTTTTATGTGCAATTGGAGCAATTTTCATAGCAATAGTTGGCAACTTCAAAGACTGGTTTAAGTTAAATACTTTGGAACGATGGGTTGCCGCTTTTGTTGGTGGTTTTTTGTTAGCGCTTGCTTTATATTTCTATAATCAACCTCCCACAGGCGACTCAAGCAGCACAGTTGCTCCCTCGCCCACAGTATCTCCAACAGAGAATAATAAATCTCCCACAGACAACCCAACCACCATGGTAGATCCCTCACCCCCAGTGTCTCCAGAAAATTTGAAGGAGAAAGCTCGGGATATATTAAGGAAGGACGGAAAGTTCGGAATTGATAAAGCAAAAGAAATATTTCTTGAAGCAAAACAAATTGACTCGGAAGATCCAGAAATTTCCTATTATTTAGGTTGGCTTGATGATCTTAACTATTCTCTTTTCAAGAAAGGGGAATGCGAGTCTGCATCTGACAGATATAAAGAAACTATGGAGCTTTTTGAAAAGAGACCACCTCAAAATAAGATTGGTAAGGAAATGGTTATAGAAATAGGTCACTTTCTGAGTAACCGAGATACTAAGCATAGGGAAGCTATTGACCTTTATGATGAGTATGTACTTGACAAGAGCAATAAATTTTCCGATCCTATAACTTATATGGCTTTGGTAAGTAGAGGAATGGCATATTTTTGGCTTAAAGATTCTAACAATCAAGAGTATGCAATATCTGCAACAGATTTTGAGAATGCACTAGCAGAGAAACCATCAAGTCAAGTAGCTTATAATCGTGGATCTGTATATGCAATGGATCGCAATTACAACAAAGCAATTAATTATTATAGAGCAGCTCTCCCTTCTACCTTAACCATTAGGATAAAATTTAAGACCAACTAATTTAGATGGCTAATTCCTGACATTAATTTAAAAATACGAATAAAAGCTTCCTGCTAATAATTTTCTTAATTTATTACACTAACTAAATACAAAAGTTATTTTCTACTCTATCATTCAAAATTTTACCTTATACATCTGAAATAATTCTCCTGGTTGTCGTTTGACTATTTTTCCACCCTTAGCTTTGAGCATTTTTTCCCAATTTTCTAAAGGCTCTAAAAATACTTCTGCTCCTAAATAAGTTTCTAAAATTCCCCAATTTTCTGCCAGTGGTTGTTCGGGATTAACCACATCAAAAACAAAGTGAGCTTCAGACTTGAGAACCCGTTTTGCTTCCTTAAATACCTCTTCCCAATAATCAAGAGGATAATAACAACTAAAACCTGTAGCGATCGCCAAGTCAAACTGATTTGCTTCATATTTTAACTGATGAGCTGGCCCTAGTTCTACTCCTTTAAATAATTTATAATTGAGTAGAGAACCTCGTTGATTCAGATTATCCCTGGCAATAGTGCTAATTTCTTGACCATAAAAAAAAGCCTCCCAATCTCGCCAAGGATAAATCAAAAAACTCACCCCACAACCAACATCCAAACACTTTTGATTTTTCTTTGGTTTAGCTATTTCCCAAAAAGGAGAAACCATTTTTGTTGTGAGATTACCAGAGGCATAATCGTGAAATATTGGCATTGCCTCTACTTCCGGAGGTAACTCAAAAGATTCTCGACGGTACTCTTGATCAAAGCGAGCTTGTACTGCCATGATTTGAGTATGCCAATTATCTAAATTTTGTTCAGCAAACCAGGAAGATTTTTCCTGATTTGAGGATAAGGGAGACTTTTTTTTAGACATTTTTCCTCTATCGTCTATAACCTTTAAGAGCTTTTGTAAAGTTCTTACGATAAGATTTGTTACCAATTAATAAAACAGGCCAGAATATAGATAATAATAAACGATTCTGAAAGCTTCTAGAAAAATTTGTCCGTTCAAATCCATTCCAGAACTTCCAGATTCCACCTCCGTATACAACCAGCAATAATAAGCTAATTAAGGTACCCATGGCACAAAAACTCTTATAAGGTTACTTATTTTGGACACAGCTCAATCAAATTATTGAATTAATCTTAAATTGGGCTTCAGTTTGAATATTTATAGGATTATTATAACTCTATTATAACTAAGACACTTATGATTACTAAATTAGAATTAGATGATATTCAAACAAGACCTCACACTCTTTTCTAAGCAAATTAGGGGCGTTGCACAATCAGGAATGATCAAATCTGAAAGTAGATATTTTGGGATAATTCTTTCCTCAATATATATACAGTTGAAAATCTATTATCATTCTTTAATGTGCAACCCCTAAAAAGGAGTAGTACATTGAGTTCGATTCGAGTCGTATTTCTATCAATAACTGATAGAAATAAAAAGGAGTAGTGTAAAAATAACCTGAACATTTTTTTTGATAGAACCTATATTTCACAATCTATTTCAGATAAAATTTGTACAACTTATTTTGACATGATGCTTAATAATAGATGTTGACTAACATCCCTGAAAAAAGAATTATCTATTTACTGAATACTTCAGTTATTAAGTAAATAAGTAAGAGCAATGTTTTAACCACTATAGGCATTAAACGAAGATATATTAATTCCTAATAAACCTACTCCCTCTGACCTACTATAAATAAAATGTAGTAAATATACCAATCCGCGCTTATGTTGCGAGTAATTAAAAAGTAAATAAAAAAGTGGAAACTCCTACCTGTTGCCTGTTTGCTTCTGGAGCTAGCAGTAAGATTTTTGCCACGAATATGCGGAGGATTGCTATATTTATCAATTTGGTATAATTAATTGTATGTAGCTGCTGAGATTTTTAAAATTCTACCATTAACCATTAAGGGCGAATTTTGATAAATTTTGGTAATATTTCCGCCAAAATAAATTGCAAAAATATTGTTTGGAAAACTATTGGATAAAAAGCAAAATTATTTGCTTGAGAAATAATATCTCAAGTCTTCCCTTGGCTTGGTGGCGAGCTGTCGGTCTACAGATAAAAAAGGAAATTTTGGATTTTCTGGCTTTCGGCTGAAACTGGAGGTACTAATAATTAATAATTAATAACTAATAACTGAAATTAGTCTTAATGAATTTATATAGATATAGACAAAAATTTAACAAAGGAGTAAATTATGCGTGCGGTGTTAATGGCTGGAGGTTCAGGAACGCGACTTAGACCACTGACCTGCGATATTCCTAAACCAATGGTCCCTATTTTAAATCGCCCTATAGCTGAACATATTATTAATCTGTTGAAAAGACATCAAATTAGGGAGATTATTGCGACTTTACATTATCTGCCTGATGTGATGCGTGAATATTTTCAAGATGGCAGTAAATTTGGAGTTCAGATGACATATTCTGTGGAAGAAGAACAACCTCTAGGAACTGGTGGTTGTGTGAAAAATATTGCAGAACTTTTAGATGAAACCTTCTTAGTAATTAGTGGAGATACAATTACAGATTTTGATTTAAGTGCAGCTATAGAATTTCATCAAAAAAATAAGTCAAAAGCTACGTTAGTATTAACACGAGTTAACAACCCAATTGATTTTGGAGTAGTAATTACAGATCAAGAACAAAGAATCAAAAGGTTTCTTGAAAAACCTTCTACAAGTGAAATATTTTCCGATACCGTCAATACAGGAACTTATATTTTAGAACCAGAAGTTTTAGATTATTTACCAGCTAATCAAGAATGTGATTTCTCTAAAGAATTATTTCCTGTATTGTTAGATAAAAATGAGCCAATGTATGGCTATGTAGCAGAAGGTTATTGGTGTGATGTTGGACATTTAGATGCTTATAGAGAAGCCCAATATGATGCACTTCAATACAAAGTAAAACTTGATTTACCTTATCAAGAGCGATCGCCGAATCTCTGGATAGGAGAAAATACTTTTATTGACCCGACAGCTAAAATTGAGACACCAGTTTTAATTGGAGATAACTGTAGAATTGGTCCAAGAGTTCAGATTGAAGCAGGTAGTGTTATTGGAGATAATGTAACAATTGCTGCGGATGCTGATGTAAAGCGCCCTATTGTTTGGAATGGGGCACTGGTAGGAGAGGATACAAATTTACGAGCTTGTGTAATTTGTCGAGGTACAAGGATAGATCGTCGTGCTCAAGTATTGGAAGGTGCTGTCGTTGGTTCTTTATCTAGCGTGGGAGAAGAAGCTCAGATTAGTCCTAGTGTCAGAGTATGGCCTAGTAAAAAAGTTGAATCTGGAGCAACTCTGAATATTAACTTGATTTGGGGTACAACTGCCCAGAGAAATTTGTTTGGACAACGTGGAGTACAGGGATTAGCAAATATTGATATTACTCCAGAATTTGCAGTTAAGTTAGGAGCTGCTTATGGTTCTACCTTAAAATCAGGTTCTACAGTATCAGTTTCTCGTGACCAACGTAGTATATCTCGGATGGTTTCTCGGTCTTTAATTGCTGGTTTAATGTCGGTGGGAATTAATGTAATAAATTTAGAATCTGCTGCTATTCCCATTGCCAGAACAATTTTACCTACTATGAATTTAGCAGGTGGTGTTCATGTACGTCTTTCTCCTAATCGTTCCGATCAGGCATTAATTGAAATTTTTGATTCTCAAGGAATTAATATTTCTAAAGCGAAAGAAAAAAAGATAGAAGGAGCATATTTTAAAGAAGATTTACGCCGGGTACAAATATCAGAAATTGGCAATATGGTTTATCGCCATGAAGTATTGGATGCTTATAGCAAAGGGTTTGAAAATCTCCTCAATTCTGAGGCAATTCGCTATAGTAAATCTAAGGTAGTAATTGATTATTGTTATGGGGTTTCGGGAGCAGTATTACCACAATTATTAACTAAATTTGGTTGTGATGCGGTAGTTCTAAATGCTAGTTTAAAAGAAAGTTCTTTAGAAATAGAAGAAAGAGAAAGTTTACTAGATCAATTAGGTCGGGTGGTAGAAGCTTTGCAAGCTAATGTTGGAGTTCAAGTAACAGCAAATGGAGAACAACTAATATTAGTAGATGAAGCTGGTTCTCCTATTCGCGGTGAAATGTTAACTGCACTAATGGTAAATCTAATGTTAACAGCTCATCCACGGAGTACAGTGGTAGTGCCAATTAATTCTTCTGCAGCAGTAGAACAAATTGCTCGTCGTCATGATGGCCATGTAATTCGGACAAAAGCAAATCCTACAGCATTAATGGAGGCTTGCCAAATTCATCAGAATGTGGTAATAGGAGGAAGTGGTGATATGGGATTTATTTTCCCGAAATTACATCCGGGCTTTGATGCTATGTTTTGCATCGCTAAAGTAATAGAAATGCTGACTATTCAAGAGCGATCGCTAGGACAAATAACTGCAGATATTCCTGCTGTTACTCATCGTTGTTATACAGTACGTTGTCCTTGGAAAGTAAAGGGAGCATTAATGCGGTATTTCGTAGAAACTAATCCACCAGAAAAATTAGAATTAACTGATGGGGTAAAGATTATTAATCATCAAGATGATCATTGGGTATTAATTTTACCTGATGCTGGAGAACCATTAGTGCATATTTATGCAGATAGTAATGATAGAGATTGGGTTGATAAAACCTTAAGAGATTATCGGAATATTATTCATGATTTTGTCAACATATTTATGACAGGAAATCAGTTAGATGATTTATAATTTAGGGAATAGGGAATAGGGAATAGGGAATAGGGAATAGGGAATAGGGATAATCACCTCTGGTTAAAACTGATAGGATGGAATACAAGGAAATATTATTTCTTTTTTTCTCCTATGGCGAGAAGATTTTAACCAAGGTATTTAATTAATATAGCAATCTTATTTTATTCGCGGCAAAATTTTCCCACTTTTTAGGTAATGGGGAACAGCAAACAGTGAATAGGTGGGAGTTTCAACTTTTTAATTACTTGCAACCGATTTAGGATTGCTATAATTATTAATTGTTCAGTAATTGATAATTTTTTGAACTTACAACATATAATACTAATTCTACAGAACATAATATTAGTCAAAAATCAAAATGAATAGTTGTATTTTAATGGTGAAAATTGCCAAAGATCCAGAACTTCGCTACACAGCAGATGCTCAGTTACCAGTAGTAGAAATGATAGTAGAATTTCCTAATATAGGAGTTGATAATAAACAGGCGGTACTAAAAATAGTAGCGTGGCGAGATTTAGCTCAACAAATCAACGAAAAATATCACGAAGGGGATTGTGTAATTGTTGAAGGTCGCTTGAATATGAATACTATTGATAGACCTGAAGGATTTAAAGAAAAACGAGCAGAATTAACAGTTTCTAGAATTTATCCTATTAGTTCTGAAGCTATGACTCAAGATGATAATCAAACATACACAAAAACACCTAGTAACAGAACTATAACTCAACAAGAACCCCAAGAACAAAACTATAATAATGTTGTAAATTTAGAGTCTCGTCGTAGTTCCGTTGTTAATCAAGAATCAACTTCAAATTTTAGAGAGGAAAACTCACCACCTGACGATTCCGATCCTATACCTTTTTAATTTTTAAATGGTAAATAATTTAACTTAACTCCAAATACTTGAGCAAAAGCATTGGCTAATTGAGGTAGCACTTCATCTATAGTAATTCTAGGTAAAAATTCAGCCAGACTACCTACAGGTTTATCAGAAATACCACAAGGTACAATTCTGTAGAAACCACTCAAATCTGGACAAATGTTGAGAGAAAAGCCGTGCATAGTTATCCAACGGCTAACTTTAATTCCAATTGCTCCTACTTTTCGACCTTCCAGCCAAACCCCTGTTAAACCTGGATATCGTTCACCCTTAAGACCATAGACATCTAAGACTTTTAGCAATACTTCTTCTAATTGTCGTAGATACCAATGTAAGTCTTGCTGATAACGCTTTAAGTTGAGGATTGGATAACCTACCAGTTGGCCTGGGCAATGGTATGTTACTTCGCCCCCTCGTTCTACCCGGTGGACTTCATATTCATTTTGACTAGGATCGAATTTGAGAAAATCTAATTTGGCTCCTTGTCCCAATGTATAAACTGGTGGATGTTCTAATAGTATGAGGACATCGTGTAACTCTGGACAATCACGACGTTGTTGGACAAATGATTTTTGCCATTCCCAGGCCACTGAATACTTTGTTAATCCTGGACAAATTAAGTGGCAAGTTTGAGAAGTCATTTATTAGATTAAGTAGTAGGGGAGTAGTAACGAGCTTAATTATTACACTTCTGTGCTTTCGACTTTTGCATTATAGATATAGCTTGCTGATTAAATCTCAAAGCATTTACAGATAAAGGTTTTAGTCTTTTTAAGTATTGAAAAAGTACCTAGTTTTCAGCTCTTTATGCTCAAAAAGTTAGCATTTTGGGCAAGAGTTGAGGAACAAAAATTACTCCCTTGCTCTCCTAACTCCTTAAAAAAGACTTTTTCAGCAAACTTCTAGATAGCTATAGCAATCCTAAATGATTTATGAAAAGTAGCCATACATGAAAATTTTTGGAAAATCAAAGGTTTGACGATGTGTAACCAGCTCAAACAAATATTTGATTAGAGTATACCATTTCTAGCTTTTCACGAATATGCGGAGGATTGCTATAGACATTTATCTTTTGAGAAAGCCACCGAAAGAGATTGCTGGCTTCTCAAATATAACTACTATCTTTTTTGATAACAAATAAAGAAAATATAAAAACTCAAATATAACGATTCATATTGCTAATATCAAGTCTTATTAACTAGCCGTAATAAAAATCTTCTTCTCTCAAGTCGAAAAAGAGACATGATATAACCACATACTGCTAATTATCCAAAAAATCAAGAGTAAATTTCGGGAAATTAAGGGAAAAAAAAGTCAAGAAATGTCAAGGGATGCAAAGGATTTTAAAGATAGGATGTTGGGGAGAATACAAAGTGCTATTCTATAAAGTAATAGTAAGCCCAAACACAATTCGGAGGGAGCTTATGAAGCTTGTAATCCAGGGTAAAAATATAGAAATAACCGATTCTATTCACGAGTATGTCAATCAAAAAATTGAAAAAGCAGTTAATCATTTTCAACAACTCACCACAGAAGTAGATGTACATCTGTCAGTAGCTAAAAATCCACGCATAAATCCTAAGCAAACAGCAGAAGTAACTATCTACGCAAATGGTACAGTCATTCGTGCCCAGGAAAGTAGCGAGAACTTGTATGCTAGTATTGACTTAGTAGCAGATAAAATTGCGCGTCAACTGAGGAAGTATAAAGAAAAGCGTCAATCTAAGGTAAGTAAAGAAAAGACTGCTGAGGTAATTCAATCACAACAAGTTGTAGAGAGTTTAATTGGCGATCGCCAACCGGAACTACCAAATGAAGTGGTACGGACTAAATACTTTGCTATGACTCCGATGACTGTAGAAGAAGCCCTGGAGCAACTACAACTTATTGACCATGATTTCTATATGTTTTGCAATTTAGCAACTGGTGAAATTAATGTTATTTACAAACGCTATCATCATGGTGGTTATGGTTTAATTCAACCACGACCTAACGGTAATGGTAATAATGGCAAAGTAACTAATAGTATTAGTGAGGTGGTAGGTGTTAAATCTACTTAGGTTGAAATTAGTCAGACTTGAAGTTCTTGACAAATTCCTGAATGATTTATTCCTATAATTTTAGTTAGCTTTAGTAGAGACTTAATATTATCATGTCTTTACTAAAGCTAAGTGAATTCCAATTTAGAAATTATCCCAAAATACTTTGTGGGCAAGATGCTCATCTATAAATAATATGGGATAATTTATTTTTTTAGTGTTCCTGAAAGAAAGTTTAAATTAAGCGGTAAGCACTCAAAAATCAGAAAAGTTTATAACTGAATGCTAAAAGTTGATAGCTAGTTAAGCAGGTATAGATTTCAATGTTTTTAAAGCTTCTTTAACGTGAGCGTCAAAGTCGAGCATAGAGTCAAAGATATGACGGATAATTCCTTCTTTATCTATGACGTAAGTAACTCTACCTGGAAGTATCCAGAGTGTAGCAGGTACATCATATAATTGTCTGACTTTGTTGCTAGTATCGCATAAGAGAGTAAAAGGCAGATTATATTTAGTTGCAAATTGTTTGTGAGATTGTTGGGAGTCTCCACTAATGCCAATCACTTCAGCATCAACATCTGTAAATACCTGATATTGGTCTCGAAATGCACAAGCTTCCTTTGTACATCCAGGTGTGTCGTCCTTAGGATAAAAGTAAACAACAACATTTTTCTTACCGAGGAAGTTAGAGAGAGAAACTTGGGTTCCGTCCTGGGATGGTAAGGTAAATTCGGGTGCTTTATCTCCTACTTTAATTTTCATTGTTAATATTTTGGGTTAGAGATTATTGTACATAATGTTAACTTTTGTGATCTTAGCTTAAAAATCTCTATTTCAGTTATCAGTTATTAGTATCTCCTGCTTAATTAGGGGGCTTGAAATATAGAATCGGTAACTTTATCTTTTAGATTGATTTTCGTTTCTATAATATTCGCTCTTAGCTAAGGAATTATGCTCTTGAAGGTTGAATAAAAAGTCATATATATAGATAAGTAACAACATGTAAATTTTATAGTACCAGAAAAATTATTCGACGCGCCGAATTTTTTCATTAGCTCTCATCAAATGAAAATCTTGGTAATTTTCTACTGAAAAAGAGATGGATAGAAAAATTTGATGAACAGAAAAAATGGATTGAGCGCTCTTTCTAATCTTTCATCCTTTTCAGGAAATTTTCATTGGGAAAATTTCGGAAAAAAGCTGAGTGCTAAAAGCTGTTATTTTGTGAGGAAGCAAAGGAAAATTATTCGACGCGCCGAATTGTTTCATTCTCTGAGAGCTAATGAAAATATTGCTGATTTTCTACTGAAAAGAGATGGATAGAAAAATTTGATGAACAGAAAAAATGGATTGAGCGCTCTTTCTAATCTTTCATCCTTTTCAGGAGATTTTCATTGGGAAAATTTAGAAAAAAGCTGAGTGCTAAAAGCTGTTATTTTGTGAGGAAGCAAAGGAAAATTATTCGACGCGCCGAATTGTTTCATTCTCTGAGAGCTAATGAAAATGTTTGTACTTTTCCACTCCCTTCTTCCTTCTTCTTTTAACTTTTGCCTTTTTAACTCTGACTTGCGCTTAACACTGTACCTGCCAATTCAGATACACTACCTTTTTCAGTTTGAAGTTGCCAGTTACCAACTAAATTCAGAGTACCTTCCAAAAATTGACTCCGACATAACCGACGTTGAATCTTACCACTGGTAGTTTTCGCAATACTACCAGTCTTCAGCAAATTAATGGCATAAACTTCCACCGTATGTTCCTCAGCAACTGCCTGACGAATAGCTCCCACTACTTCCTCAATATTCAACTTCCGTAAATAATTACGCTCCACTTCCTGAACAATTATTAACCGCTCATCATCCTCAGCTTCTATAGAAAAAGCTGCTCCACAACCAACCCTCAAAGCTGGATGACATTTTTCCACAGTCAATTCAATATCTTGAGGATAACGATACCTACCCCACAAAATCATTACATCTTTAATCCGCCCAGTAATAAATAATTCCCCATCTTGTAAAAATCCTAAATCTCCCGTCCGTAAAAAAGGTCCTTTATCTGCCAAAAAAGCATTAAAAGTTTGTTCCGTCTCCTCCTGTTGCTGCCAATAACCTTTACCCACCCCAGCACCCGAAACCCAAATTTCTCCTACTTCTCCGTCTGAACGTCTAGTCAAAGATTCTGGATCGACTATTACAATTTCATCACCTAACCAACCCCAACCACAACTAACCACCGCCCTACTTTTCTCTCCACCAACCACAACCTGGTTTTCTGCTAAAGCTTCAGCATCTACATTTTTAATAGTTGGAGCTTTTGTTTTTGTTCCGCCACTAATAAATAGAGTAGTTTCTGCCATTCCATAACAAGGATAAAAAGCTTCTCGCCGAAATCCACAAGGCGCAAAAGTCTCGGCAAATCTTTTTAAAGTTGCAGCTCGTACAGGTTCAGCTCCAGAAAATGCGACGCTCCAACTACTCAAGTCTAATTTTTTTAGTTGTTGTGGGGTTACTTGACGAGAAACTAAGTCATAAGCAAAGTTCGGTCCGCCACTGGTTGTTGCTCTATATTTGGAAATAGCTTCTAACCAACGTATAGGTTTTTGAATTAAAGCTACGGGTGACATGAGGGTGACTGGAAAACCTCCGTAGAGAGGTTGTATGACTCCGCCTATTAATCCCATGTCGTGGAACATGGGTAGCCAAATTACGCCTTGACTTTCTGGGGAATGTTCAAAAGACTGATAAATAATTTCTGAATTATGGAGAACGTTGCCGTGAGTTACCATTACTCCTTTGGGTTTGCCTGTGGAGCCGGAGGTGTATTGGAAAAAGGCGAGGGTGTCTGAGTCTATTTTTGGTTCTTTCCATCTGGGTGCTTCAGAGAATGAAATTTTATCTGTGGCTATCCAGGGTAACTGCTGGAGTTTCGGAGCTAAGTCTGGATTTTTGGCTAATTTTCCTCGAATTTCCTTGAAAAAAGATTCTGTGGTAAGGATGGCTTTTGGTTGGGAAGATTCGACTCTTTCTTGGAGTTTAGCTATAGCTTCGCTGTTGAGGGGAGGGTTGCTAGTCACGGCGATCGCTCCGGCACAGATACAACCAAAGAAACTGGCGATAAATTCTAGTCCGGCGGTGTAGGGATAAACGACTAATATTCGGTCTCCTGGGGTGATGAATGATTGGAGGTGGGCAGCGATTGCTCGGACTTGGGTATTTAGTTGTTGATAGGTTAAGCTACCAGACTCGGTTTCTCCATCGGGCAAAAATTTATAGGCAATTTGGTCGGGAAGGTTTTGGGAGCGATCGTTTAAGATATCTAGTATGGTTAAGTATTTAGCCATTTGAGGATTTTTGCAATTGTTGTATGGGTAAGTTTTTCTTGGATACCACATACTTGTAAATCTGTCAAACCGCTGTTAGAGGAGGTGAGAAAAATTAGATCGCCATCCTAAAATGAATATGAGGCGATCGCTAGTTTAAACAATGAAGTTATAGGTATTTCAGGCTGAAAAATTTGATTAAGCAATAAAAGTCCTTTGGATTATTTAATTAAAAATCCTATCACACAATTTGGCAACAAAGCTCAAACCATTGAAACTCTGTTGACGAGTTTAGGGATTTTTGGCGATTTTTTGTCAGAGGTTGATGATAATCTTTAAAATGTTTTATTAAATAAGCTCAGATTGATAATTAAAACTTTTCATAAGTGTTGAGTTCTCATCAGAGACATAACAAAATGCTAGAAAAGGAAAAAAATATAGTGATAATAACAAACTCTGCATAAATCTAAAAGTGCAGTGTGTTAAGGCTCAAAATATTGCCAAATCATTTATTTTTTTCAACTAAATAGTTCTTTTTAATAACTTTTTTGGTAAGTTCAATATTATCTGCAAATAGCCCCTTTCCTTTTTTTAGGAAAGGGGCTAAAAATTTTTTATAGCAATTGATTTTCTAATCTGTAGGTATCAGAATTATCAATATCTAAGCATTGTAGGTTGCTCAACCAATGTTCCATGAAAAGTGGTTTTTGATCTTCGTAGTAATTGAGGTCTTCTGGCTTTAACAAACCTAAACTTTCGCCTAAAATATAGTCTACTTCAGAAATCCAAAAAGCTAAAATTTCGTTCTGACTAGCTTGCTCAAGTATTTCACTTAATTTTTCTTCTTGTTCGGGATTTAATTCATGTAAATAAGCTGACATAGCATACTCATTAATCAGCTTTTTTAAGCTAGGAGTTAAAGTCATTGAAGAATTTTTTATTGACTTCATAATTCCATTGCAAGATAGAATTTCTTGATGCCTATACCGGAAAAAAATTCTTATTTTTTTGTTCTTTATTTTAGCATAATAATTCTGCTTTCATTCAGCTTTTTAATCAGTTTTTTAATATGTTTAAAAATCATATTTTTAAGCAGCTTTTTCCAACGAGAAGTTAAAGTCATTGAAGAATTTTTTATTGGCTTGATACTTCCATTCAAATATAGAACTTCTGGACTCTCATCTAGAGGTGTGCAATAATAATGTTTTTGATCTTTTTCCATGAGAATCGCTCCTTTACGTCTTAATTTTGTATCTCTACATAATATAAGTGAAGTTTTACTTATATAGCAATCCTCCGCATATTCGTGAAAAGCTAGAAATGGTATACTCTAAGAGACTGTTTGTTTGAGCTGGTTACACATCGTCAAACCTTTGATTTTCCCAAAATTTTCATGTATGGCTACTTTTCATAAATCATTTAG
>JBCDJM010000011.1:0-50929 GCA_038747755.1 Cyanobacteria bacterium P01_H01_bin.35 | reverse complement strand
TTAATTATTAATTATTAATTAATAACACAGTCTTCTACTTGCGATCGCAACTTTTCATGGTCTAAATTTTGACCAATCAAAACCAACTGATTTTTCTGATTATCTTTCCACTGATCATCATCAACAATACTAAACCGCTTACCACTTAAATGAAATATATGTCGTAGAGAGCTTTCTTGAAACCATAAAATACCCTTAGCTCGGAAGACATTTGCAGGTAATTGATTATCCAAAAAATATTGGAATTTCTTAAGAGAAAAAGGCTTATTACTTTGAAAAGAAATAGAAGTAAACCCATCATTTTCTAAGTGGTCAGAATGATGATGTTCATGGTCGTGATGGTGATGATGTTCATGGTCATGTTCATGGTCGTGATGATGATGATGTTCATGGTCATGTTCATGGTCGTGATGATGATGATGTTCATGGTCATGTTCATGGCCATGGTCATGTTTATAAGCTTCTATTTCGTCAAAATACTTATCCGACTCAAACAAACCCACACTTAGAATTAAGGGTAAAGCTACTTGCGATTGCCTAGTTTTAATAATTCTAGCATCCTTTTTAATATCCCTAATTTTCACTTCCAATGAATCTAAATCAGCTTTATTTACCAAGTCAGTTTTATTCAACAAAATAATATCACCATAGATAATTTGACTATATGCTGCTTGGCTATTAAATAAATCAAGACTATAGTTAGCACCATCTACCAAAGTAACAATTGAATCTAAGCGAGTCATATCTCGTAACTCAGTTCCCAAAAAAGTTAAAGCTACTGGTAATGGGTCAGCTAAACCAGTAGTTTCTACCACCATATAATCAAGTTTTTCTGATCTTTCTAAAACCTGATAAACTGCATTTTTCAAATCATCATTAATAGTACAGCAAACACAACCATTAGTAAGTTCGACAATTGTGTCATCTGCATCAGTAGAAACAATTAACTCATTATCAATGCCAATTTCTCCAAATTCATTTACCAAAACAGCAGTTTTTACACCCTGTTGATTTTGCAATATATGGTTAAGTAAAGTAGTTTTACCACTCCCCAGAAAACCCGAAATTATTGTTACTGGTAAACCATGTTTTGGCATATCCATATTTGAGGTATCTAATTGAGTAGTTGTTGATTGCATAGTCTTCCTCTAAAATTAGGTTAATTTTGATTGTTTATTGGTATTAATGACAAAAAAAGTAGTCTTTTCAGTTATCAGTACCGACCTCTGAATTAGGAAGCTTGAAATACTGAGTTTTATTTTTTTCATCCCCTATCCAAAGGGAAGCTTTAAAGCTTATTTTTTAGTCATATTACCTTTCAATTAAAATTGAAACTGTCCTAATAGAAATAGATAAACAGGAATATTTACTTTCTTGCTAGGCCAGTATGATTATTATAGTAGTAACTTCAATACTTCCAAATGAAGAAAAACCTAAATTACAGCGCTTTTCAAGTTGATGACCTTATGTAACAATCAAAACTTTGTAGGGAGGTTCCATGGAACCTCCCTACTGTGGTATACCAATTAACAAACACTTTAAGTAATAAGTTAAGTAAGACCAATGTTTTTTATAGGGCTACGGGCTAGGGAATAGGGAATAGTAAACTGTCAAAGGTTTTCAGGATTTATAGTCCTAACGTTGATGGGTAACGCTATACAATTCTATGTATTAACCATGATAACTTCCTACTCCCCCACTCCCCTACTCCCTATTCCCTACTCCCTACTCCCTACTCCCTACTCAAAGAATTATTGGCTCAAAGATTGGCCTACTAAGCTTCAAAGATGGTATAAGCAAATTCAATAATTTATCTACTACCTGCTTCCAAGTAAAATTTTGGACTACCCATTGAGGGCCGGCTTGACGGGCCTGTTCCCTAAATAAAGTTTTTTCAATTACTGTTTGCATTAACTCAATTAGATGGTCTTTTTCTGGCAGAACAAACCAAAGATTTTCCCCATCTTTAGTATGATTAGTCTGGAGTTGACTATCAATTGCTAAGGCAAAGTCGGGGTGAGTAAAATCATCTGTGGGGCCACCTCTTGTACATATTACTGGTAAACCGCAGGCCGCAGCTTCCAATACTGGCAAATTAAATCCTTCTGCTAAATAAGGAGATACATAAGCATCGGCAACTTGATAAAGTTGGGCTAGCTCCAGAAAGGAAAGAGTTTGACCAAAATAAATAATTCTAGATTGTATTCTTTCCATCTCTCTATCAGTAAGTGCAACTTGACCAGCTTTAGCAATAGAATCTTTAGAAGGAAAAATAGCATCCCTACCTTTAAGGATGAGTTTAGTATCTGGATAACGCTCAACAATAGTAGCAAATGCTTTGAGTAAACGCCCCACTCCTTGACTACTGTTGCACATCAACCCCACGTTGAGAAACACAAAAAAATTATCAATACCTAATTTTTGGCGCAGAGTATTTCTCTCATCTATTGGTAAAGGATGATAAATATTTGGGTTAACACCCAGAGGCACAACCGCGACTCGACTTTCCTCAGCGCCACTGCGAATAAACCCCTCTTTTGACCAGTGGGAGGGAGTAATAATAATAGTATCCGATCGAGCATGAGCTTCTGCAAAGGAGTTTATACCCATTCCTTGAATAATAGATTTGGTGACGATACCCCACTCAGTACAAGCAAAAATTGCCGTTCGGTTAGCTGTTGAAGAATTAAGATTAAACGGAGCATACATCCGTAATGTGGCATCTACTGTTTGTTGTGGGGATGGGTTGGGGATGTTGCGTAATGCTGTTTCTGCATTTTGGGGAAATAAATCTGTGACGGGTTGCCAACTTTTACTAATGTAAGGCATATCCTGATGGTAAATTTGCAGTTGGGGTCGCTTCAGCATTTCTAGTAGTTGGAATTGATTGACGATCGCGTAGGAGTGAGGTAAAAAACGCCAACCTTCAATAATTATATCCAATGGGTTATTACTCCTAAATCTTTGGGTGTTGTGGTAATTAGTTCATTAATTGATAATGGGCGTTGCTGAATCAAGGTATGACAATAAAAATTGATCAATCTCAAATATTTCTTATTCAAGAGTTTAGCAACTACTAAAAAAATACAAATTATACCCACGCATCAGCAACACCGGATAATGAATAATTGATAATTATCTCTGGTTAAAACCGAGAGGATTAAACCAAATGCAGAAATTTTATTTCTTTTTATTCTTAACTGGAGTTGTTTTCAAGCCAATGAGTTAATTACCAATTATCAATTTGTAAAAATAATTCTGTAAACAAATCTAACCTAAGTAAATTATATCTGATAGCAATTTTATTATCAATTAAAAAGTCTGAAGCAAGAAGATTTAAAGGAACGAAAAACTTAAGATATTTCCCAACTGTTTATAGGTTCCGATACCAAAGGACATAATATAAATTATACCAATCCTCTAATCGGTTGTAGTATTTTGGGAGTAGTTAGGAGTTGTAGGGGCGATTTCCTGCGGAATGCTGCGCAAAGGTGAATCGCCCGTAAAGGAGTCATAATTTTTAAGGTTTTCAGCTCTTTTTAACTATTATCAAACTTGTTACGACCAATTTTAGAATTGCTATATACTAGACTCTTAGCTTACCTAGCTGATTTTCAAGTTTAACTTTATTTCTTAGTACCTAAGTAGTCAAGTTGAGATTTTTATCCTCTGGTTTTCCCACTCAATACAAGGGAGAATAAAATCGTAATTACACTGTAGACAATTTTTATAGCTATTAGTTTCAGAATAATGTTATTATAATTAATAATAACGCAATAAAAATTCTATTTTATTTGTTTATTTTTCATTTTTCTGGGTGCAAGTGCTAGATTTTAGATAGTGTACTTTATTAGGTAACTTTCTCATAAGTTATCTCTAACCTGCTATTAATTTAGGTTGGTTATGCTTCAAATAAATCTAGATATATTTTGATAGGTCATTTAGGATTATTAGAATAAGTTATCAATTTTAGCTAATCAAGAACTATAGAGGAGTTTCCATGAATCAGAATAAAGAATACACAATTATGATTGTAGACGATCAAGAAATGAATCTTAAACTGATGTCGAATTTATTAAAAATATCTGGTTTTAATGTCGTAGCAGCAGAAGATGGGGAAATGGCGCTTGAAAAGCTAAAAAATGGATTGCCTGATTTAATTTTATTAGATGTACGAATGCCAGGAATTAATGGTTTTGAAATTTGTCGCCGTTTGCAGTCTTCAGAAACAACTAAAAATATTCCAGTTATTTTTATGACTTCTATTTCTGCATCTGAGGAGAAAATCAGAGGTCTAAAATTGGGAGCAGTAGACTATATTGTTAAACCTTTTAAGCCAGAAGAAATCTTAGCGAGAATTAATATACATCTACGCTTACAAGAGGAGATTCAAGAACGTACTAAAGCACAAATTGAACTACAAAAAGCTAAAGTTGAATTAGAAGAAAGGGTAAAGGAAAGAACAGCCGAACTTTCTCAATCTCTAGCCAATCTACAAGAGACTAAAATTCAACTGATTAAAAGTGAACAAATGTCTAGTATTGGTGAATTAATTAGTGGTATTGCCCATGAACTTAATAATCCAGTTAGTATAGTTGTGGGAAATATTGCTTTAGCTGAAACATATCTCCAAGGAATTATTAATCACATTCAACTATATCAAAAAGAATTTCCTAAGCCAGGCTCAACAATTGAAGAAGATGCAGAAAAAATGGATATAGATTTTCTGATTGAAGAACTACCTAAAATGTTATCTTCTATCAAATTAGCTAGCGAACGGATTAGCGAAACCAGTGTATCATTGCGGAGTTTTGCTAGGGCAGATAGTATGTCTAAAGTCCCTTTTGATATTAATGATGCTATAGAGAGTAACCTGAAAATTTTACAGCATAGATTCAAAGCTAACAATCAGCGTCCAGATATTGAAATTGTTAAAAATTATGGCGATTTACCTAAGATTAATTGTTATCCCCATGCTTTAAATCAAGTGTTTATTAATTTGTTAGTAAATGCTATTAACTCTTTGGAAGAATATAATAATAAAAAAGATCTAACTTATCACGAAATTTTGCAAAATCCTAATCGCATTACTATTACTACTTCAGTTATTGAATCTTATGGAGTAGAAATTCTCATAGCTGATAATGGACTGGGAATGCTCGCACATCTAAAAGATAAACTTTCTGAAGTTTTTGAAGGTGCAAAACCTGGTAATAAAATCAACAGGTTAGACTTGTCTCTGAATCATTTAATTATAGTAGAAAGGCATAGGGGAAAGTTAGAATGCAATTCTCTTCCTAAACAAGGAACAGAGTTTGTAATTAAGTTACCAATATAATATAGCAATCCTAAATAGGTCGTGATAAATCAAAAAGTAGATAAAAAACTTGAAACTCCCGCCTTCTGCCTGTTCCTAGTTAAGTGTTTCCTAAAAGCGGCAAGGTTTTTATACACAAATAAAATAGGACGGCTATATGATTGCTATAGCTTGACATTTATTAAGTTATTTTACTTCCAACTTAATGAATAAAATATTACTCATTAATAATTAAAATTTAAATTAAAACATTATTAAATTTTTCCAGTATTATCAACTAAGTAATCTATAATTGAATAAAATTTTTACAGGTATAAGTGATTGTACTAAATAGACTTGAAAACTGGCTTTTGTAGAAAGATTTCATTCTGAATAATAAAGCTTTTATCAGAAACTAAAAGCAATAGCTGTTTCGCTGCGCGACATGGAAGGCGGAGCATTCCGTCAGGAAAAAGCATTTCGCGGAGCAACTTGAATTGCGAGAGCTACCGCAGCAGGAAGCAAGAGGCTAGATTATAGCTGACGGCTGTTTGCGCAGCATTCCGCAGGAAATGCTTACAATAATTACCTAAATACATTAACACCATTACTTATAAAAAAATGATTACTCATTGCATGATTCCGGTGGTAAAGTCTCCCCAAGAATGCCAAGCATATCGTATTAGTCCTAATGATAAAAATAAATTAGCAATTATTTTCAGTCCTGCCAATGCTAATGCTTCTTTAACTGTATGTTTAGAAGTTTTTGATGTAGGAGGAAAAACACCTTTACATCAACATCATTTCGCTGTAGAAATGTTTTTTATTCTCAAAGGAGAAGGAAAAGCAAGCTGTGATGGAAAATCTATTAATATTCGTGCTGGTGATAGTATTCTTATGCCACCAACAGGTAATCATATTATAGAAAATACTGGTTCAACTCGTCTTTATACCTTATGTATTATGGTGCCAAATGAAGACTTTGCAGAACTAATTCGGAGTGGAATACCAGTAGATTTAGATGAAGAAGATATACAAGTTTTAACTAGCTCAAATTTTGTCAAATTTTGAGGAAGAAGGAAGAAGGAATAATTCATTGGATAATTGATAATTGCCTCTGGTTAAAACCGTTATTGATTGAATATCGGGAAACATGATTTCTTTTTTTTCCTGAAAAGGAGAGGCTTTAAACCAGAATTATTTAATTATTAATTATTAATACTTCGGCAAGAAGCAAGAATTAAAAAAATACTGAAAATTCCATATTTTTGTTTGTTCTGTTTCGGCAAATTTGAAAATTAAATTTGTTTAGTACCTCTACTTAATTAGCTAACTAAGCAAGAAGGAATAAGTGAAGAAGGAAGAATTAAAAAAATACTGAAAATTCCATATTTTTTGTTTGTTCTCTTTCGGCAAATTTGAAAATTAAATTTGCCTAGTAAATTTACTTAATTATCTAGCTATTGAAAAGCTTTTTCTTGGCTATCATTCTTTACTTTATTTTTTTATATTCTCTGTTACTTACAAATATTTAAAATGAAAATTTTACCTAAAGAAACTACTTCCATATTCACCAGAGACGGGGTACGTTTAGATTCTGATATTTATCGCCCTGATGCAGAAGGTGAATTTCCAGTAATATTAATGCGACAACCCTATGGCAGAGTGATCGCTTCAACAGTAGTCTATGCTCATCCAAAATGGTACGCTGCTAATGGTTATATTGTGATTATTCAAGATGTGCGGGGTAGAGGTACATCAGAGGGTAAATTTGAATTATTTGCCCATGAAATTGAAGATGGAATTGATACTATTAATTGGGCAGCAAATTTACCAGGTAGCACTGGTGAAATAGGAATGTATGGATTTTCTTATCAAGGCATGACTCAACTATATGCTGCTAGTGCTAAACCTCTAGCTCTAAAAACAATTTGTCCGGGAATGATTGGTTATGATTTATATACAGATTGGGCTTATGAAGGTGGAGCTTTTTGTTTACAAACAAATCTAAGTTGGGCAGTTCAGCTAGCAACAGAAACTGCTCGTTTACAAGGAAATGAACAATCTTATCAAGAACTTTATCAAGCTTCTAGAAATCTGCCTTTATCTACTTCAAATCCGGCTTTACCCAAAGTAATTAATGAGTATGGAAAAGATTCTTTTTACCATGAGTGGATAGACAATTATCAATCTAGTGAATATTGGCAAAACTTATCACCAAATATGGAAACTGTAGACTTGCCAATGTTACATATTGGTGGTTGGTTTGATACCTATTTACGGGGGACAATTCATTTATATAAAGAAATGGCAGGTCGCAGTAAATTCTTACAAAAATTAATAGTAGGTCCTTGGTCTCATATTCCTTGGGGTAGAAAAGTAGGAGCTGTAAATTATGGTTTAGGAGCTTCTAGTCCTATAGATGAGCTACAAATATTATGGTTTAATCAATTTCTCAAAGGAATAAATACAGGAATATTTGAGCAATTTCCTGTTTCTTTATTTGAGATGGGAAGTAACGAATGGCGTAATTTTAATTCCTGGCCGAGTAATAATTATAAGTTCTATTATTTGGGTAGTACAGGACTTGCTAATATGAGAGAAGATTCAGGGAGCCTCACGGAAAGCTGCCCCGATATTTCTGCTGATGATACATTTGTACATGACCCTTGGCGACCTGTTCCAGCATTAGGTGGTCATGCCACATTTCCGGCGGGTTCTTTTGAACGTTCAGAATTAGATTCTCGCACTGATATTTTGACTTATACTTCTGAATTTTTAACGGAAGATTTACATATAGCGGGAGATATTTTTGTCGATGTATATTGTACAGCAGATACAAGTAGTTTTGACCTTTCTGCTGTGTTATCTGAAGTGACAAAAAATGGCAATGTTTACAATTTTACTCAAGGTTATATAAAGGTTGTTAATAATGATCTACCAGTGAAAATATCTTTACAACCAACTTGTATGAAGATTCAGAAAGGTAAGGCTATAAGATTGAGTTTAAGTGCTGCTTGTTTTCCGGCTTATTTAATTAATCCAGGTATAGATAAACCACCAGGAGAAGTAAGATTAATTGATGCAAAAATTATTACAATAACTGTTAGTTCAGGGAAAAATAATCCTTCTGTAATTTCTTTGTCAAGAAACAAGGAAGAATAAATAAAGTAGTAATTTGTCAATAGGATCTGTCACGAGAAAGAAAATTCAGCACAAATCAAGTTAGATACAACTTTGTATAGCACTAATTTAGTAGTTATTTATGTCAAAAAATAACTATTATACAATTAAGGCTTGTTGATTAAATCTCAAAGCATTTACAGATAAATATTTTAGCGTTTTTAGGTCTAAAAAAAGTACCTATTTTTCAGCTCTTTATGCTCAAAAAGTTAAGATTTTGGGCAAGAGTTGAGGAAAAAAATTACTCCCCTACTACCTTGCTCTCCTACTCCTTAAAAAATACTTTTTCAGCAAACCCTAACTATTCTAAATGTTCAACTTTAGCCGAAACTAACTCATTTAAACAATTAGCAACCTCAACCCGATGACATCTATTTGGATCTAGTTCAGCACATAATAATAAAACATTTCCTTGTCTAGCAATTTCTGCAATTTCAGATAAATCTGCATCTACTTTTTCAGGAGTAGGTGAAACCCAGTTTTTCTTACCTGATGTATTTCCTAGAGAAACTTTAGAAATATATTGAATATTTTTAGAAAGGCAAAAGTTTTCTATTCTGTCTCCATACCATGGGCTGTATGTTGAAAGTTGCAAGACGAGAAAAGGATGGTTGGTTAAGAATAGAAGATATAGATAATTTTTCTTGTGAAGACCTGCGTATTATTGACCAACTTTGGATAAAATACAGTAATAGTAAGTTTGGCTTTTCTGTGCAAAAGCAAATTTATCAGAATATCGGTGGTACAAGGCAGTACGATAGTCAAATATGGGAAGCTTTCTGTGATAAAGTCGGATGGCGTCAACGTGGAAAATGGTTGTACTGGGATGACCTAACTTTTAGTCTTGAGACAGATTGCACAGGGCATCTACCTGTAGGATTGCGTCCACAGTGGGTTCGTGATTACGGTATAAAGTCTTTTCTCGCTCAGAGACTTGTAGATTGTAATATATAGCTGAAACAGCTATATGATAACGTTGCAGTAGAAAAAACCAGAGAAACCGGGTTTGCCTGAAATTCCCTTGTATGGACGTTGCTTGAGCATTAATGCCTTTTCCTTACGGAATGCTGCCTCTTACAGAGGAGCTATCCTACGGAATGCTCCGCAAACGCTTTTCATGTCGGCTCTTAGCCGAAACGCAAACATGTCGCGTAGCGTTTTGCTGGCGCATAACTTTCCGTTCCGGAATGCTCCGCAAACGTATGTCGGCGACAGCCGACATATAAAGCGGAAGCTCTGCGTCAGCAAAACGTCCCTACCATTAACCTCCCACAAACCCGGTTTCTGATAACGCTTTCGTTGCCAAGCGGAATTGATATCACACTACTACGCACAAGCAACATGGCGCAGAAGACTTAAAGGTTTCTGCTCCTTAATAATATTCATTTGCTCCTGATTTTTCACCAACAAAGCACCTGCAAAACCCAAACTATTTACAGAAATAGACTCAAAATTTTCATAAGATCGCGGCACAACTAACATCCATTCTCGCGTCACCAAAAGATTATAATCACCAGACTGTTTCCCACTCATCCCATCACTACCTTCTATACCAACTGCTCCCAGCAAAGTCAAATAAGATTCCAGTATCTCAGCAGCAGATTCAACCGGAGAATTTACCCAACCAACATCTAACTTAGCTATAGCGTGTCGAAAAGGAAACCAAGACGTAACACCTATCCCATTATCAAACGTCGCAGTAGCGATCGCTCTATCTATCGGTATTTTCTCTCCATCTGGCACCATCGGCAGAGGAACTATTTGCAGATGTTTATGACGTTGACTTGCACCCGCAATTTTCCCACCATTATAAAAAGCTAAACCTTCAAACTCCCCCATACAGCTACCCAACGCTTGAAAATCTTGCAAATTCAGTAAATTTTCTTGTTCCTCAAATTCTCTAGTGACAATAAGTAGATGATGATCGACAACATTATATTTATTCAACAGACACAAATGAGTTGTAGAAATATCAGCAACAAATAAATCCTCCTCATAAGGTAAAAAAGGGTTAAAATCTTTGCCAGTGACAACCTTCTTTTTTTCCTGCTGTTTCTTAGCTTCATCCTTGCGCGATAAATTAGACAAAATGCGCACCAGAAACCGAATATTATCCTGTTCTACAAACTCATATTCTGTGGGTATCGGTTCGAGTGCGCCACATTCTAGAGCATATTCAGTTTGTTTTTTGAGTCTTTCCCAGAGAGTACCCGATGCTAATAAAAGTTGACTTTCAGACATAGTTGATTTTTGGAGATCGTATCAGTAGTTATGAATTATCATACTATTGAGATGAGCATCCACAGCAATACCTCAAATTTTCAGAAAAAAAGTTCCCCTTGAAAAACGGGAACTCGTATCAATAGCAATTACTCTTGAAGTTTGTATCTATTTTGATTATGAAACTAACTGAATTTTTAGCCAAGCTTCAAATATTCTAAGCTTACAAAGCTATCAAATACTTATAATTTTAGTTGAAAGATTACTCTATCAAGTTAATCGCTAAGTACCTCGTGACAAAATAGTTTAGCCGATTCAAAATCTTTGCCAGATCTATTAGCTTGAGCTTCTTTATTTTCTAGTAAGCTTGAAACTGAACTTTTAGCTAAAGAACGAGTTGTTGCACTGGTACTATCGTGAACCCAATTATTATCACCAACTTTGTATCTAAAATCGCATTTATACTGATCGTTAGCCGATCCTGCTTGTAAGAAAATACCTAGAGAAGCTAGTGCAGATAGGATTAAGTACCTTTTCATTATAATCTCCTGTAATTAGTTTGCTGTTTAGATAGTAAATTACTATCTATATTCTTTTTATATCTCCAAGTTAATATTTTTTATTGTTAACTACTATACTGTTTACAACTTTTTATTCAATTTTTTTGGTAATAATTCGTTTTTTTAAGTATAAATTCTCAGTTAATTATCAGTATTATTAATATTAGTTACTGCCATTTTAATTTTAATAAAAATTAATGAAAAAATCCGAATATTTATGATATAATTGAACTAATTTATTAGGCTAAAAACTCAGTTATATTTTACAGCTATGTACTTAGATTGTCAAGGGTTAAATGTAACTATTTATCTCAATAATTATCTATGATAAATATCCATAATTATTAAACATTTAATTTGCAATATCAATCACAATTTTCTGAAAATTAATTAATACTAATTCAAATAGCAAGAAAACTTGTTAGGTCAAGAAAAAAGAAAGTTTTTTCTAACCAATTAAACAGGCTCGATCTAACCTAGAACTAGAAATGTGTCATTTTTAGGTAAACAGACTAATCTATTCACCTATTAGCAAAACTCTGCCTTCTACAGCAGTTAGAGAAACTTCTAATAAATCATTACTGCTAATGTAAAGTTCTAGCGAATGTAGATGGAACTTTCTGCTGCCCTTAACGAAGTCAAAAGTCAAAATTAAAAAGTAAGATGGCGATATATGAAATAGTAGGGGCGGGTTTAGCCGAAAGCCTTGATACTTCTGATTTAGCCCTAAAAACCCCCCCCGATACTTGTTGCCCTTATTTATCCCCACCTAGCTCAATAGCAATAAAATCTCTAGGTTTGATAGATTATGGATAAAATATTTTACTATAGAACTCTATTTTGGACTTTCCAGTTTATAGGAGAGTCAATAATATCAACAGAAACTATATTAAATTAGGAGACACAAATGCGTAGTAAACGCTCTAAACCCTGGATCTATCGTAATTCACGTTTTATTATTGCTGGTATAGCAGCAGTAGGTGCTGTAATTACAGCCTATATTCTTATAGAAAGATTAACAGGGGGAACAGTTATTTGCCCTGTGGAAGGTTGTGATAATGTACTTAATAGCCCTTATGCTACTGTTTTAGGCTTACCTCTAGCTCTGTTTGGCTTTTTAGCTTATGCTGGTATGGGAACAATGGCGATCGCTCCTTGGTTAATTAACCCAGACTCACAAAAGGAGTTACGCTCACAAATAGAAAACTGGAGTTGGTTATTAATGTTTGTGGGTGGCGTATCTATGACTATCTTCAGTAGCTATCTAATGTACATAATGGCATTTGAAATTAAAGCTCTTTGTCTTTATTGTATTGGTTCGGCTGTTTGTTCTTTGTCTCTATTTATCTTGGCATTAATTGGTCGTAATTGGGAAGACATTGGACAGTTAATATTTACCGCTATCATAGTCGGAATGATTACTATGGTAGGAACATTTGCGGTTTATTCTCCAATTCATAGTACCTCTGCTAGCGAACCAAATGTCTATGGAATTACAACTACTTCCACTCCAGCAAAAGTTGCATTAGCAGAACATTTAACAGAAGTAGATGCAAAAATGTATGGTGCTTATTGGTGCAGTCATTGTCAGGATCAAAAGAAATTATTTGGTCAAGAAGCTGTTAGTAAACTAAACTATATTGAGTGCGATCCTAAAGGCAAAAATCCTCAACCTAACTTATGTGTTACGGCTGGTATTAAAGCATATCCTACTTGGGAGATTAATGGTAAACTTCAGGAAGGTGTAGTTTCTTTAGAGAATTTAGCCAGGTTATCAGGTTATACCGGATCGACTAATTTTGATAATCCTTAATTAGATCGCTGTTTATGTAGGTAGACAACAGTAGAGACCTTCCATAGAATATCCCTACTGTTTTATGATTCAAGCTTGTAGTAGGGCTTTAGCCCTACTACAAACAAAAACTTTAATTATATGGATGTTGCCACAAAAAAGCATTGCTGATTTATTTCTTCTAGAAAACAGCAATGCTTTTTTTATTCTATTTGAAATGGAAATTTCTAATGAATATCCTTAAGCTTTTTCTTTCTCTTCAGTTGTTTGACTTTTACGCTTCAACAATAATTTTCCTGCAGCTCCAAATGCCAATAAACCAAAAATTGTACCAGGTTCAGGTATGTCATTAATTTCATAAATGGTAGTTGTACCACTAACCTCATGAGCTAATACTAACAAAGCTTTACCTGTAGAGCTATCTTCTGCACTAATAAATGTTATTCCCTCTGGACTTAAATCCCCTACTGCTGCTAACTCTGCATCTGTTGGATCTGGGTCTCCATTAGCATCCAAACTAATTTCCACTGAAAAATCACGATTATCATTTGTATAGCTGATAAACTTAGGAGCTAACGGATTACTAATATCATAGGTCATAAAACCGCCGATCCTTTCTAAACCAATAAAGGCGAAAGTACGATAGCCTATTTTACCAGTAGTAATACCCTCTGGTTCTGGACCTTTATTATCACTTCGATTATCAAAGGACTGATTTTCATCATCAGTAGAGTTGAAATAATCAGGAAATAATTCTGCTATCTTTCGTTCAAATTCATCCCCACTGTCAAAAATTATCTTTCCTTGGTCATCGAAAATAGCGAAGGAACGAGAACCAAAAGCGTATAGTTCATCCAATAAACCATCACCATCTGTATCACCCAAAGCATTTGTAACTGTCAAACGCCCTAAATTCTCATCATTCAGAAGATCGCCTCCAAAAACGTCTAAATCAATTTTACCCTCTTCAACCAAATCTTGAACTCTTTTTTCTTCACTAAACCCATCTTCATCACGGCCACTACCTTCACCAGCACCCACAAAGTAGGTATCATCTCCTACTTTAAAAGAAGCTATTTCATCAAATTGGTACATCCCATATAAATTCTCGTAAGTTCTAATGTTAATTCCATCATCGCGATCGCTAGCATCTAAACCATTACCATCTTCACTATGATCTTTGAAGCCAAGAGGAACGATATCTATATATTCACCAAACTCATAATCAACACTTTCAGGGTCGAGATTTAGTATAGCTATAGCATTATTTTCTTGTAATGCTACATAAGCCTTAGTTCCATCTCCTGAAACAGCGATCGATTCTGGCTCCAAATCTTTAGCTACTGCGTCGGGTTCTGTTGCACTAGGGCCAAATATCCGCACACCTTGGTCGATCAATTCTTGTTTTTGGTCATTAAAAGCTTCAAAACCTGCAAAAGTTACATCACTATCTTCAAGATTTCCTGCACCCTTCGACATATCTATGATACTAACAGAACCTTCTGGATCTATTGTGTATTCACCGTTTGCTTCACCTTCATTGGCCACCAGTAACTTACTACCATCTCCTGTAAAAGTCAGAAAATCTGGTAAAGCACCTACTTGTACGTCATCTAACAACACTCCATCGCTATTAAAGAATGCAACTAATCCAGGGTCTGTTTTTATAACATTCTCTACAGCAACAGCAAATATATTTTGATCTTTACTATAAGCAACATCATTAATTCCACCAACTTCAAAACCACCAAATAATCCTGGAGTAGATAAATCTATACTATCAATCGGCATATCTATGTCGATGGGATTATCAATATCTCCGGTGTTACTAATATCAAAGATATCCAATTTCAGCTCACTGTTATTAACCTTAAATAAAGTTTGGGTCATTGGATCGTAAGCTGTATGGAGAGCAGCACCATCATCAAATATACCAGTAGAATTGGTATCTAATACTTCAAAACTCAAAGTACCTGCTGTACTTGGTGCTGCCATCATAGCAACTGCAAAACTTGATTGTACAGTTAGTTTAATAATTTTTTCTAATACATTTGTATTTGTATACTTATTTTGACCCTGATGATTTTTCATTAGTTATGTGCCTCTCAAATTAAGTAATTTTTTCAATTTTACCTAGGTAGAATTTATGTAATTTGTTTGTACTTAATAGCTTTACAAGATAGTTTTACTAAGATTACCAAAAATGTATAATTTTTTTAACATTTTGCTGTGTTCTTACTGAATAGTCCCCAAAATTTTACCAAAGTGTAATACTACTGCATCAAACCACTTTAACTGTAGCAATAATCGAATATTTTTTCAAAAAATCAAGTATAGATAAATAGTCTACAACTCTTGCTCAGATTACTCTTCACCTAATTATACAGATGTTTTATATACAATTCAAACATGAATATTGAAATTGTATGTAGTTTCTCAACAATAGGATATTTTAGGGAACATTTTATAAGTAGAATGCCCGAAGTTATTAGTACAGACAATTATTTTATTCAACTTAAATCAATAATTGCATTATTACTTAGAAATATGCAATAGTTTTTAGGCAACTTCATCAAATCTTCATATATTATTGATTTGGTTTAAGTATAAATTTCAGGCAACTTCATCAAATCTTCATATATTATTGATTTGGTCTAAGTATAAATTTTGAATTATTATTTACGAATAACCCCCAAATTAAGTGGATTGAATTACTGATTACCTACATAAACTCAGGTATAGAGAACATACAACCTTCTCTGTTGTTAAGATAGCATGGATATATATAATGTTGTTTGTGCCAAAAATTGAGGAAAGGATAAAGATTGCAAAGCTCAATGCTAATAAATGGCCTAATTTTAAGTAAAATTACTTAAGTGGCCATTTTTACTAACAAGGAGATTTTGGCCACTATGAAAGGAATGCCATAGCAAAATCTATATTAGTATGGCCAAAAGGAGATAAGCTGATTGAAAAATTACTTTATTAAAGTTTTTGTAAGTAACTTTGTTTGAATCATATCGTTAAAGTCCCAACTATCGGAATGGAGAGGCGGATAAAATGTTACGCAAGTTATTTGTGCAACTAACACTCTTGGGTATAGTCATTGCCTTAGTCGGCTCTAGCTTAAAATCATCAGCATCTAACCCAAAGCTGTTAGCTAGCGCTCAAGACCCAAGTACAATAGTTATTTCTGATATTTCTAATAATCCTTCAAAAAAGATTAAAAGATATCAAGGCTTTGCAGACTACCTGGCCGAACAATTAAGCCCATTGGGAGTAAAACAAGGTGATGTTGAAGTAGCTCCTAATTTTGAGTCCATGGCCAATCTTCTGAAGTCAGGGGAAGTAGATCTTTATTTTGATAGCCCTTACCCAGCTATGATTATTAGTGATATGTCTGGTGCAAAACCAATTTTGCGTCGTTGGAAAGATGGTATAGGAGAATATTATACTGTGATCTTTACCATGAAAGATCGAGGAATTAAATCTTTGGAGGATCTTAAAGGTAAGAAGATTGGTTTTGATAAACTTAGCTCAACATCAGGCTATATGTTGCCCACTGCTTTACTAATAGAATCTGGTTTTAACCCCCAAGAGAAGAAATCAGATAGTTCGTCAGTATCTCCTGATGAAGTGGGATACATTTTTACTGACGATGATGAAAATACTATTCAATGGGTAATTAGTGGGAAAGTAGAGGCTGGTGCTATAGACATCGGTACTTTTATGAGAATTCCGGAAGCCAGCCGACAAGGAATGATAGTTCTAGCAGAAAGCGAGAAAGTTGCTCGTCATATAGTCTTAGCGAGACCTGACCTAGAGCCTGAAATGCTTGAGGCCATCAAAACTATTATGCTTAAAATGGATCAAACTGAAGAGGGGAAAAAAGTATTACAGGGATTTGAGAAAACAGCCAAGTTTGATGAATTTCCTCCAGAATCAAGCATAAAAAGAATGCGAGAATTGTATGAACTTGTTCAGAAAGTAAATTAGATGGGCCGATTCAGGATTGCACAAGGGTCACTAGCCACAAAGTTAACCTTAGCTATGACAAGTTTAGTTGTCATAGTAGTGGCTGGTGTCACTTGGCTATCTGTTGACCTTCAGCAAAAAAGTTTTCGTCGTGAGTTGAAACAACAAGCCGAAATCTTACTCAATACTTTAGCTGTTACTGTTAGAGATTCTCTCTACTATGTAGATGCTGATTTTATGGGAGAAATGATGGAGCAGCTTGGGGAAGAGGAAGTATTAGCAGCAGGGCGCATCTATGATCAAGAAGGTAGAATTGTTGCTGATGCTTATGCAGAAAGTTTCTTAGTCTACAATATTGAACCGGATGATTTTGGAAAGGATTTAATTAAAAGTGATGAAACAATTTTTGACTGGGACTCCAAGCCCAATCAACTAATTGCTGGTAAGCCAGTAATTATTGGGAGGAAAAGACTGGGAGCTGTGAGTGTAGGTTTACCTACAGCTCCCTTAAATGAAAAAATTGCTACTGTCCGTAATCAAGGTATTATTGTTGCGGTGGTAGCTGCTACTGCAGGAACTTTTCTAGCACTGCTAATTAGTCGCTCTATTACTGAACCTTTAAAGCAAATGACTACAGCTACTAAGCGTTTTGCTTCTGGGGACTTGACTCAGAAGATGGAGATTGCTACTGGAGATGAATTAGCAGTATTGGCAGGATCTTTTAATAGTATGACTGATCAACTTCGAGAATTAATTCACAGTAAAGAGAACCTAATCGATAGTTTGAAGCAGAGGGCTGAAGATTTACGCCAAAGTGAGGCAAAAAACAGAGCGCTTCTAAATGCTATTCCCGATTTAATTTTTTGGTTTAGCAGGAAAGGGGTTTTTCTTTACTATAAACCTTCTAGAACAGATGAATTATCTTGGTCTAGTAATGAGTTAATAGGTAAAAAAGTTTCGGAAATTTTGCCAGAAAATGCTGCTAAACAATACTTAGAATATATTGATGACGCACTTGAAACAGGGGATATTAAAATTTTTGAATATGAGTGGTTTGTCGAGGAACAACGGCATCATTTTGAAGCTAGGATAGTATCAAGTGGTAAAAATGAAGTTTTAGCTATTGTCCGAGATATTACAGAAAGTAAGGTGGCGAATATACAGTTGCTACAAGCTAAAGAAGCTGCAGAAGCTGCTAACGTCTCTAAAAGTCAGTTTCTTGCTAGTATGAGCCATGAGTTAAGAACACCTCTTAATGCAATTATTGGTTATAGCGATCTGCTCAAAGAAGAGGCTGAAGATTTAGGTTATGAAGATTTTATTCCCGACTTAGGGCAGATTAAAACTTCTGGTTTACATCTACTAGCAATTATTCAGGATATCTTGGATATTTCTAAGCTAGAATCAGGTCAGATGACTATGTATGAAGAAGAATTTGATATCCCTACATTTATTAATGAAGTTCAGAGTATTGTACAACCACTGATGCTCAAAAATAGTAATTCGTTTGAGATTTGTTGTCATAGCGAAATTGGTACTATGGTTGCTGACCGAACAAAGCTTAAACAAGTTTTGATTAATTTATTGAGTAATGCTAATAAGTTTACTCACGAAGGGATAATTACTTTAAAAGTAGTTCGGGAAGAGCATATAGGGCATAATGGAAATGGTAATAATACATTGGCAATAGAATCAGCTAATGTTTCACAAGATCGGGTATTAAATCAGATAATTTTTAGTGTAACTGATACTGGCATAGGTATAAAGCCAGATAAGATTAAAACAATATTTGATCCTTTTATACAAGAAGATAGTTCTACAACTCGTAGGTATGGCGGAACTGGTTTGGGTTTGTCTATATGTCAAAAATTCTGTGAAATGATGGGAGGCAGAATTACAGTAGAGAGTCGTGTGGGTGTTGGTTCTACTTTTTATGTAAATCTGCCAACTGTGGTAAAATTAGAACCTGAAAATATTTTAAGTTCTGAATTATCATAAAATTAGGGAGTAGGGAGTAGGGAAAAACTTTGCTCTTCATTTATAGCAATTTTCATTTTCAAGTTTAGAACTTTGTCTCTAATTTTACTTAAAGATTGGCAGTAGTATTTGCTTAAAAATAAATCTAATTCTGGGAAATTATTTATCTGTATTTTCCTCGTTAACATCCAGATGTTTCATTCCCCATTCGTGCATTTGATTAATCATAGGTTGAAGACTTTTTCCTAGAGAAGTTAAAGAATATTCAACTTTTGGAGGAACCTGCAAATAAACTTCCCGATGCACAATACCATCTGCCTCCATTTCCCGCAACTGTTGAGTCAGCATTTTTTGAGTCACACCTTTTAGAGAACGATGAAGTTCATTGAAACGTTTGACCCCATTAAATAATTCTTTGATAATCAATACTTTCCAACGTCCACCAATAACCTTAAGAGTAATCTCTGCTGGACAATTGGCCTTCTTATTTGCAGTTTGGACTTCCATAGTATCTTTTTGGGTACTATCTTACTTTAAAGTACATACTATACATACTAACCTGACTTAAGCTAGAGTATAAATGTCTAAACAAAATCTATTAAATTTAGATTTTGTATTCAGAATCTAATAGTAAAGCTCTTACAAGCAAGATGCCTATGCTAGATCTACATATACCTAATTATCAAATTTTTTATTAGTTAAAATTAATCTAGTACAAAAAAATAGAAATTTATCGGAGTTAACAAAATGCCTCAAGTACAACAAGTTGAAAAAGTTAAAGTACGAAAAGCTGAAGCAAGAGGACACGCAAATTATGGTTGGCTTGATACTAATCATACATTTTCTTTTGCATATTATTTTGACCGTGAATATATGGGGTTTCGTTCCCTGAGAGTAATTAATGAAGATAGGGTTACTCCTGGTGATGGTTTTGGAACTCATGGACATCGAGATATGGAAATTATTACTTATGTTTTAGGAGGAGCATTAGAACATAAAGATAGTGCTGGTCATGTTGGTGTACTTAAACCAGGAGATGTACAACACATGAGTACAGGTACAGGAATTATGCACAGTGAATATAACCAGTCAAAATCTGAGGATGTTCACTTTTTACAAATTTGGCTAGTACCAAATTCTAAGGGTTTAAAGCCAACATATAATCAACGTTCTTTTGATATACAAAAAAACTCTGGGAACTTAAACTTAGTAGTTGCTAAAGATGGTAGGGATAAAGCATTAAAAGTTAATCAAGATGTGGATTTATTTGCAGGTGCTTTGAAGGAGGGCGATAGTATTTCTTATTCTTTTGGAGCTAACCGTTATGGATGGATACAAGTTGCTCGTGGGGAAGTAGATATTGTAGTAGATACTGATGAGAAGTTATCTTTAAAAGCTGGTGATGGTGTTGCTTTAAGTGAAATTAAAGAGGTTTCTATTTCAACTCAGTCAAATGGAGAAATTCTGTTATTTGATTTGGCATAATAGGGAGGAGTCATTTCAGTTATCAGTTAACAGTTATCAGTTATCAGTACCTCCGGCTTCAGCCGGAGGCTTGAGACATTATTTTTTTCATCGGGAGTTAGCAGGGAAGAAAAGCAAGGTTGAAGATATTCAGATGATAAAGTTTTTTGATCACTAATTATCCAGAAAAAATATAAAAGAAAGCCCAAAATATCGTAGGGGTTTGGTCTCCAAACCCTCACATTATAGAATTAATCTTTTTTGTCTACTCCACTACTCCTTACTCCCTCACTTCTTAGCTAATTTCTCACCCATTCTAATAATTTGTCCTGCCAAAATAGCTGCTCCAAAACCATTGTCAATATTCACAACACCTATTCCTGGGGCACAAGAATTTAACATTGTTAATAGGGGAGCTAAACCATCAAGATTAGCACCATAACCCACACTTGTAGGTACTGCAATAACAGGAGAATCTGCTAAACCTGCAACTACACTTGGTAAAGCGCCTTCCATTCCTGCTACTACAATTAATACATCTGCTTCTGCAATTAAATGTTTATTGCTTAATAAACGATGTATTCCTGCTACTCCCACATCCCAAAGACGCTTGACTGGAAAACCACAAAGACTCGCTGTAACTGCTGCTTCTTGTGCTACTGGTAGATCGGCAGTACCCGCACTTAATATTGTAATTATACCTTTGTGTTTGGGAGTAGGAGAATCTGAAATAATTGCACAAATTTTTGCATCTTCATAGTAATAAAGATCGGCAATTTTATCTCGTAACTTTGCATAAACTTCTGGTTCAATTCTTGTTGCCATTACTACAGGATTTTTTTCCCTCATTACCTCAATAATTTTGACAATTTGTTCTGGTTTTTTCCCTGGTCCCCAAATCACTTCAGGAAAACCTGTTCTAATGTTTCTATGGTGGTCTATTTTGGCAAAATCTTCGACCTTTTCAAAGTCTAAGTTTTTTAGTTTTTCTAATGCTAAATCTGGAGTGATATCTCCTGTAGCAACTTCTTTTAATAACTGCTCTAAAGCTTCAGGTTTCATAATTTTAAATAATCAAACTAATAATTGAGACAATTGGCAAAGCGCCAGTTACTAATGTACCGGACTGAGACTAAATTCGCTATATATAGCAATCCTAAATTAGTTGTAATATTTGATCGTAGGGGTTTGGTTTCCAAATCCCATTTTTGCTTGGGTTTGGAGACCAAACCCCTACAGTTTTTTCACAAATTATTTAGGATTAGCAAAATTTGTACTAGTAGACTGACACGACTAAAATGGTGCAATAGTAGGGGCGGGTTTCAACGGAAACTTTCATAGTTACTCTAAGATTTACATAAATCCGCCCCCTAGTGCTGCTACGCGGAAGTCAGAAATCAGAAGTCAGAAATCAGAAGTATTGATTAGTAAGACTTTCAGGATTTTGTAACTGGTCACTTATTTCTGCCATCCTGCACTAGGAGGGTGCGTGATATCATTGGGGGCGGGATCTGAACAATCTGTGAAAACTCGTTAACTCAATGGTTAAACCCGCCCCTACGGAACCTGATTCCCTTTAACTTGAAAATTCTTACTTTTGACTGTCAGATATGCGTCTTACATTCTGTTGGCGAAGCCTTTCCGCAGGAAATGGAGACCTCAGAATTACGCACTCGATGCATGACTTTTGACTTTTGAATTCAATCTAATGCACTATTTTAGATGAAACGGTCCAGTAGGGTGCGTTAGATGGCTAAATTTTTAGACTGTGAAAGGTATTTAACAATCCGTCGTAATACACCATTTTAAATGTGTCAGTCGAGTAGAGGCGGGTTTCTCCTTAAACTTATAAGTTTTCACATTTAATTCAGATAAACCCGCCCCCTGACATCCCTAAAATGTTCCAATAAATCATTCAGAAATTTGCAATTCATATAAATTCCAGAAACCTCCACTTAGTTCAGTATAATTAATTCCTTTAATCCGATCGCGAATAGCCTCAAATTCTAGAGGATTTACCATATAAATAAAAGGTAATTCCTCAGCAATAATTTGTTGTGCTTGACCATAAAATTCTTTGCGTTTATCTTCATCTAATACCTGAGATGCTTTAATATAAAGGTCATCTATTTCTTGTTCCCAATCATTTACTTTCCAGCCTTTTATTTCTTCTTCTCCTGGTTGAGGTCCTTGATTAAAAGTATGTAATCTACCATTTACAGACCAAATATTATAACCACCATGAGGTTCAATACTTCCTCCTGTAAAACCTCCCAGATAAGCATCCCAATCTCTAGATAAAGATAGTTTTCTTACATAAGTATTAAAGCTGAGAAATTGCGTATTTATTTTAATACCTAATTTGCCTAAGTCTTGATTAATTTGTGTTGCCATTTGTTCTCTGACTTTCCTACCCGCACTTGAGAGTAAAGTAAATTCTACTTTGTTACCTTTGCTATCTAATAACTCATCATTTTGATTATATTTAAAACCAGCATCAAGCAAAAGTTCTTTGGCTTTTTCTGGGTCGTAATTATAAATTTTTAACCCTTCTTCTGGGGATAAATAAAAAGGACTTGTAACAGGAATTGGTGAATACTGAGGCGCACCTAATCCACGGTATATATTATTTGTCATTGCCTCTCTATTAATCCCATAGGCGATCGCTTGCCGAAAAGCTTTATTATTAAACCATTGAGATTTAATCGGGTCTACAAATGGTTTGCCTTCAGCATTTTTCGCCTGATTTATATTAAAACAAATAAAGCTAGAAGCAGGTGTCGGACCACCATTATATATAGTATATTTGCCTCGTTTTTCTTCTCGTTTCAACAGAGGATACATTTCTGCTACTAATCTAATTGAATCTAGTTGCCCAGAACGAAAATTTAATAGTTGGTTATCTGTATTTTCGATAACTTGCCAGACAATATTTTCAATATAAGGTAGATTATTTCCCTGGTCATTTTTGCGCCAGTAAAAAGGATTTTTTTCTAAAATAATTCGTTGATTTGGAGTATAACTTTTGATGCGATACATACCATTGCCAACAATTTCTGTAACTGGGGTATCAGTTCCCCATTTTGTCAAATAGTTTAATTCTCCTTCCGAGTTAGTAGTACGAACTGATTCTTTTAAAACATGAGCAGGTAAAATAGGTAATCCTCCCGCATATCTGACAAAAGGAGCGAAAGGTTCGGGTGTGGAAAATTCTACACGGAGATTATCTATTTTTTTTACTGTTGGTAAAGCACCACTTTTACCGATTCTCAGAATGTCTTTAAAGCTGCTAGGAATTTTATCGTTGAGATATATTTCGTTGTAGGAAAATACCACATCATCAACCGTTAAAGGTTCTCCATCTGACCACTTCAAATCTTCTTGTAAAGTAATAACTATTGTTTGTCCATCTTCGGAAACTTTCCAGGATTCAGCTAATGCTGGTTCTAATTCTCCTGTTACACCATTTTCAATAATTAAGCCGTCATAAATATAACCAAAAACACTATATGCAGACTGATTTAATGGATAGTTGAAAGTAGAGGCATCGCTTGGGGTAGAAACTACCAGACGAGATTGATAATTTGATGGTGCTGGTCTGCAAGAACTGAGGAAAAATATTAAAATAACTGTGAATAAAATTGCTAATTTACGATAATAGTTTTGTTGGATATTAAAGTTAATCATCTTGAGGTAATTGATATATCTCTGTAACTAGATAATACCAAATTAAGCAAAGATATTTCTATTTGGAGCCAAGAAATTTATTTTTTGATGGATGACAAAACTAGAAAGCTTTGGTTTGAAAAAGGGTTTGTTTCATTAATGGATAATTGATAATGGATAATTGATAATTACCTCTGGTTAAAACCGTTCGGGAATTAAATATAAGGAAATGTCTGAGCATTTTTCTCTTGGTCGATTGGATATGGCGTTTAGCGTTCCGCACAACTTCGTTAACGGCTGTCGCCGACTTGAATTGCGGAGCGGCTCTGTTAAGAGCGGGAGACCTCGCCATCCCATACTAAGGTCATGCTCCGCTTTCCGACCGCTTTTTCCCCTTGAAAGGGGAGGCAGAGTAAGCTGAATTATTTAATTAATAATTATTAATGATTCGGTAATATACTGTTTATTTATAAGTATTTAACTAGCCATGATATATGGCAAAAAATGAGTTGCTTAGGACATATAAGTGCTTATGCAAAATCAATTACAGATTTTATTATACATCTCCAATATTATCCATAAATTATCAATTATTTCTCCCTATTCCCTATTCTCTATTTCCTCTTTCAACTAGGAAATTTATTTTGCACGACTACTTATACCAATTCCCAAAAATAATGCTATACTTCCGATGAGACTTCAGTCATTAAGTAATAATAATGCTTCAATAATGTTTGTAAAGATTATCGGCATTAAATTAAGATATATTATGTCTTTTAACCCTACTCCCTACTCCCTACTCTCAAGGAGATATAGTAATAATGCATGAGAAATGGTATTACTGATAATGAATTTGACGGATGGAGATGTTTTTTCTACTGTTCTCAGCTAATAGCAATTCACTTTAAGGATGTCACAAATAGTTTCAAACTTTAAATGTCAAATAATTGCCTGAAACTGTTGTTTTATCAAAGTTTTTAGCAATCGCAAATCTGGCATTCTCAATTCTCAATTCTCAATTCTCAATTTAGTGAAACGGTATAAGTGTTCCCTGTTCCCTGCTATATAGTTATCTTCTGAAGGTTTTTGAAGGAACCTCACCAAATAGCTTATAATAATCCTTTGCTAATTGTCCTCGATGATAAAAGCCAAATTCCTCAGTAATTTCTCTGAGATTATCCTGTTTATCTTTTTGTTGAAGTTCTTCATGCAGAGCATGAAGACGTAGATGTTTAAAATATTTTTGGGGTGAGATTTGATAATAGTCTTTAAAGATATATTCTAAGGTTCTTTGACTAATTTTTAATTCCTCACATATATCCTGAGTTGTAATATATGATTTGAGATTACTAAAGTAAAATTCTTCAGCTTTTTTTAAAATACGACTTCGGTTTATTTGTGTTTTTTTCAGTGGAATTTCTGTTGCTTCTGCGATCGCAACAATCAGAGTATGAGCTATTTCTTCTTCTAATTTTTGTTTAAGGTAATGGTTAATTAATAAGGGATTAACAGAAGAATAGGGTTGAGCATTGATTTGAAATAATAATTGATAAAGTTGATAACACAATCGCCGTATATAGTTAATTTTTTTGCTATCGGCTTTGATGACTGGGGGAATACTTTGTTTATTCAGTTGTTTTTGAAATTCAAATAATTCTAATGTTTCACAGATATTATTGAAAAATTCATCCTGAAAAAAAAGGAAATAATTACCGTGGAATTTCTGTCGTAAATCAGCTACTTTTTTTTCCGGATAAACAATGGTGATCGTGTTTATATCTGTCTTGTATTTATGGGAGAATAAATTACCGTAATGAAAAGCAGAAAAAGCAAAAGTAAAGTGATTTAGGCAAACTCCCCTATATAAAAACTGAGAATTTTGCTGGAATAAACCTAATTTTATATTATCAGTGAAAACCTGGGATACATAGCACTCAAAACTTTGATCGCCTAAGTGGCATATTTCACCAATAAACGTTTTCTCAAAACTTCTAAGTTCTGATAAATCCAGAAAATGATGATGTCTAAAAGTTAGGTTTTTTTGCTCTAAAAGCAACTCTGATTTTTGTTCAAATTCAAACATATTGCGATATTCAAACTAAGTTAGGAAACTATCGGCTTAAGCTACTATCAAGGTTAATTTTTGTTAAGAAAAAACTTGCGTTTTTTAGATCATTTATGAATAAAAAAAACTTGCGTTTTTTAGATCGGTTTGAAAGATTTGTTAAGAAAAAAAACTTGCGTTTTTTAGATCATTTGTGAATAAAAAAAACTTGCGTTTTTTAGATCAGTTTGAAGGATTGGATCGTTTATATTGGCATTGTGTTCCAAAAATTTTGGCTAAAATTTAACTTTTTTAGGACTTGCACATACAACGTATTTTCCTCATTGGGATCGACAGGGAAACCATCTCAAATCCTAGTTTTTCCTACAAAATTTGGAGGTCTAAAGCCTCCCCTTTGAAGGGGATGAAAAAAACTTAAACTCAGTATTTCAAGCCTCCGACTCAAGTAGGAGGTACTGATAACTGATAACTGAAATTACCTCATGGGTAAGTTCTGTTGTTGTTACAAATTAGCTGATTAATGAGAAGCGTTGCGATCTCAAATATGTACTCATAACTCACCCCAATTCCGCTTTGGAATGTGGGCTGAGTTCTGTTAACCGTTTTTTCAAGTAAATTCATGTTTTTCAACCATACTTTGACCCGTATTGGGAGGTTGGTTGTGGTGTTTACCATCGCACTTTCTCTCCTGCTAGGTACGGCTGTTCCTCCTGGCATGGCCCAATACCTGCCCCTCCCGGAACCCGATTTTCAAGGCCACATTGACAAAATCAACAAAACCTACTTCTATTCAAAGCCAGATCCAGACATTCTCAGCTCGCCTACTGCTCTCCCTGAAGATGCACCTAACGTTGTGCTGATAATGTTGGATGACGTGGGTTTTGGTGCCTCGGAAACCTTTGGTGGCCCAGTCCATACCCCTACCCTCAACGATCTGGCAGAAAATGGCTTAAGCTACAACCGCTTCCATACCACGGCTTTGTGTTCTCCTACCCGCGCCGGCTTGTTAACAGGTCGCAACCATCACTCTGCTGCCACTGGGGCTCTTACAGATGTGTCAACTGGGTTCCCCGGTTATACCGGACTCATCCCCCAGAGCACTGCTACTGTTGCCCAAATTTTGCAAGACCACGGCTATAAAACAGCTTGGTTGGGCAAAAACCACAACTTACCTGCCGAGCAAAGCAGTAACGCAGGTCCATTCACCCGCTGGCCTAATGACCTTGGCTTTGACTACTTCTACGGCTTCCTCGGTGGCGGTGGCGAGACAGACCAATGGTATCCTGCCCTGTATGAAAACCGCAATCCCATCAATCAGCCTTCCTATCCTAAGAAGAACCTTAACAAGAGCTACAACCTAACCCGGGATCTAGCAGATAAGGCCATTAACTGGGTGAACTATAACCACTCCTTGTCTCCAGAAACCCCTTTCTTCCTCTATTTTGCCCCAGGAGCTACTCATGCTCCCCACCAGCCCCCTCCTTCTTATACCCGGAAGTACCAGGCCGGGGGAGAATATGCTATTGCAGCAGGAGTAGGGGAGAGAGGGATGTTTACCACAGGCTGGGATGTGCTACACGATCGAATTTGTACGAAAGAGAAAGATATGGGAATCATCCCTGAAGATACCGAATGTACGGAGCGACCTGAGGAAATTCCAGAGTGGGGCGACGGCCAATTTGATTATCCAGAGTATATTCCAGACCGGGAGGCCGATCAATTTGACAATCGAAAAAATGAATACAGGGAATTGATGGCCTTGCAAATGCAAACTTATGCAGGCTTCCTGGAGTACACAGACGAACAAGTTGGCCGAGTGCTTGAGGCCATTGATGACTTGGGTGAAAAAGAGAATACCCTAGTTATCTACATTGTTGGTGATAATGGAGCCAGTGCCGAAGGCGGCTTAATCGGTGGCTGTAATATGAGCGCCACCTATACTGGCCTTGACTTCACCAAGGAAGAGAACCTGGCCTGTAAAGATGAATGGGGCAATCCCGGAACAACTCCTCATTATGCAGTGGGTTGGGCTTGGGCTCTGGATGCTCCCTTCCGCTGGACCAAACAGATAGCCTCTTACTTTGGCGGCACTCGGAATCCGATGGTGGTTTCTTGGCCAGGCCATATTAATAATATAGAGGGAGATCGCACAGCAAATCTACGGGATCAGTTTCTCCATGTTATTGATGTTGCCCCAACAATTTTGGATGTAGTTGGCATCGAGCCTCCCGAGTATGTCAATGGCGTTGAGCAAAAGCCAATAGAAGGGGCTAGCTTTGTCAACACCTTTGGATCTGATGGAGCAAATGCAATCCCACTTCGGGATACTCAGTATTTCGAGATGTTTGCCAATCGTGGCATTTACCACGATGGTTGGATGGCATCGTCGTTCCATGGGCAGCTACCCTGGAATATTTCTGCAAAGAGTACCCTGGACGATGAAAATCCAGAGCTAGATGATGAGTGGGAACTGTTCAATCTGGATAAAGACTTTAGCCAGAGTAAGAATTTAGCGGCACGCAGACCAGAGAAATTACAGGAAATGAAAGCCCTGTTCGATCGCGAAGCTGAAAAATACGATGTCTATCCTATTGACGATCGCTTTGGCCAACGCGTAAATGAGGATCGCCCGACTGTTTGGGAAGATCGTACCAAATTCAGGTTTTATCCTGGGGCAGTATTTCTGCCTGGAGATATTGCTCCCAACATTGGCGAAAACAAGGGCTATATCATTACTGCAGACCTGGATCTTCCTGATACCGATCTAGAAAATGTTCAGGGGGTTATCTTAGCCAGTGGAGGAGGAGATACTGGAGGCTATAGCCTCTATGTCAACGAAGAGCATAAGGTGGTCTTTGAGTACAAATATCTCAATAAGAAGCGAACCAATATCATTTCCACAGAAGAACTACATCCTGGTCTGAATCAGGTTTCATTTGCCTTTAAGTTTGACGAAGAGAAACGCCCCAAAGCCAAAAAAGATCTCAAGCGGATTGGTAGTGGCGATCTCTGTGTCAATGGTAAGCAGTTCCATTCCGATCCCGATGAGAGGTGGAAAATCCTTAACGCTAACTTTATGATGGATAGCCAAGATGTAGGAATGGATATGCGCTTTCCGGTGAGTAATAACTATGAACCACCCTTTGAGTTTACAGGCGGTGAGATTAAAAATGTGACAATTAATATCAAGCCATCTGAAAAGCTACTTGCATCAGCTCAAAACTGTGGAGTGGAAACCGTTCCATATCAAGAGGAAGTTCCGTCTTCAGAGCAAACAAAATCTGAAGACAAGTTGAGTCATGAAGAGCTGACCGATCGCATTATTGAGGAGATCCTTCAAAGGCTGGAAAAATAATTCTAGGACTAGATGATGCAAATCTAAGATAGAATGAAGCACATCCTTGATTCTATATTGCACTATACTTTCCTTTTTTCCCTTTAGGCAGGGCTGTGGGGTGTCGAGCGAGATATTGACGCTCCATAGCCTACCCCCAAGACTATGTTGATTAGCGATCGCGACGATACTACAGTATATGCGCAATCATAATTTTGGAGGATCGTTTCCAAGACAATTGTTGAAAATAGATCCTCCTGTTTCTCTCAACAATAATTCCACACTGAGTTAAAACAATGATCCAAACAGAATATTTACCAAAAACAGACAAAGAATATTTGCAAACAATAGACAATGATTTTCTGTTAAAAGCACTTAAGCCATATTCAAGCAAAGAAGCAGTATATCTCCAAGAAGCATCTGTTTTGGGGAAATTAGGCTCTGATAGTAATTATATTGTTCAGGGGAAATTCTCGATCGAATCACCTTGCTATGTTGATGAGACCGGACATTTCAACGCGGTTGAATTTGTGATGTGTTACAATCAGATTGTGGCTGTTTCTCTTGCTTATGCTACCCAACACAAATTACTACTTTGCCTAGAGGATTTAACTGTAGAAGAATTTTATATTTTGTATATGTCTGGTATTTACATTACGAGGCTTGAGAGTACTTATAAATCCTTAATCAACCCGCAAGAATTCTCCTGTAAGTTGGAATTTATTAAGGAACGAAAACGATCCAGATTAAGTATTCTGAAAACCCTTGTAGAATTTTCAGATCCTCAGGGAGGTATTGCTTCAGGAAAGGTTGATTTAGCAATCAAGTACTCATAAGTGAACTTTCCCAAGCTAAAAGATTTCCATTTCCTGCGGAAAGGCTACACCAAGAGAATGTAAGACACACTCAAGAGATGTCGTCGGCTTGACTGTCAATGCCTGTGGATGAGTAACCGCCGACGGCTTCAATTGTTAGCGCAGCGTTGCGCCAGCAAAGCAGGAAGTAAACATTAAAATGTCAATTGTTTATGGCGTTTTATATTGGTTTGATGAAGCAGCTACTTGAAGATTTTTCAAACTCATTCATGGGTGATTAATATATTCAGGACTTATACAATACAAGGTATTTTTGTCCCTATCGACAGACAGGGAAGGAATCTCAAATCCTAGTTTTTCCTACCTCATGCGTAAGTCCTAATATTGTCAACATTAAACTTTTCATATTATGAACGATCTATATCAAAAACTTGCCGATTATTATGATGACTTTGTTCAAAAGAATAGAAATTATGAGAAAATTGCCGATCAACTTTCCAAATTGATTGGTAATGGCAGGGAACTCCTAGATATTGGTATTGGAACTGGCTTGCTTGTTAAATATTTGTTGCAAATAGAGCCAAATTATAACGTCGTGGGAATTGATACCAGTGAAGCCTTACTTGAGAAGGCTAACAAGAGATTAGGTAATAAAGTAAGCCTATATTGTCAGAGTGTTTCTGAAATCAATATAGATAAGATATTCGATGTTTCTTATTCTCGCGGAGGTGCTTGGACTATTTTTAAAGACGAAACTGGAATCATGCTTGGCAGTCATATTTTGGATTTAGATGAAATCCAAAAAAGCTTCCAGTGTGTTTCAGATCGTCTGAAAACAGGAGGGCTATTAATTATCAGTACATCCAATGTTAATAGTAATAAATTAATGGAGCTAGAAAATGGTATTATTCATAAGCGAACAGCAGAAATCCAGCAGGTGAAAAACGAGTCTTATGCTAGATTTGAATATTCATTCCATAAAGATGAAAAATTATTAACCCAGCAAACTTTAATGTTAAGATTGCTCAGTCCTCAAGAGTTTGTACCAATGCTAAATGAGGCAGGGTTTATGGCAACAAACATTGATGATTCTGAATACTACATCTATAGAAGAACTGAAGTTTAGACTAAATTTTGGGGTTTTCATTAATTTACTTAGTTATAGATTCTCGTCTTTCTCTTAAACAGGACTTACGCATGAGGCATGAAAAACTAGGATTTGAGATTGCTTCCCTATGGGTCGCAATGACAAAAATACGCTTTACTGCGTAAGTCTTATTAAACAATAATTCAACCTTTTCAAAGTGTGTAAATCAATTATGAACTTTCCCAACATCAACAGAAAAACGATCGTTTTTTTTCTTTCGGTCATGCTTTCAACGTTTTGTTTAGGCAGTACTTTGGGTTGTCTTCCTGCTCATGCGGCTGGTGAAGATTACTTAAGTTCCTGGAATCAGACTGAAACCAAACAAGCGATCGTAGATTTTGTGACAAAAGTAACTACCCCGGGCAATGACTATGTTGAAGAACAAGATCGCATTGCTGTATTCGATAACGATGGAACTCTATGGTCTGAAAAACCTTTGTATTTTCCAATTAAGTTTGAACTGGAACATAGGCGGCTGGAACATGAAAATTTTGTTGATTACACAACAGATGAATATATGGAGGAGGCTTATAAGTTTGTTTCAGGCGACAAATACGACAAGCAGGAAGACTTTGATGTTCGATATCTGGATCTTGTCTATGAACCTGTAATTGACTTAGTTAATTACCTCAAAGCTAACGACTTCAAGGTCTATATTTGTTCTGGAGGTGATATTGATTTTGTCCGTTCTTTTTCTGATCAGGCTTATGGTATTCCCCCCGAACAAGTGATTGGTACCGCTGTTCAAACAAGCTTCGATGGAGCGTTTGGAGGAAACGTAAAACGTGATACGGATTTTTTAGCGGGAATGCTGCTAGAGAATAAATATTCTTTAGAAGGACTAGATAATCAGGAACTAGCTCAGTATAACGATCGAGAGGGTAAACCAGTCGGCATTCAAAATCATATTGGTAAACGGCCTATTATTGCAGTGGGTAACTCTAGTGGTGATTTTGAAATGTTCCAATATACTGATGTTGGCACAGACAAATCCTTAATCGTACTCATTAATCATGATGATTGCGAACGAGAGTATCAATACAATTATGAGGCTGGCAGCACAGAGGAAAAATGTATAGAAGATGAAACTACAACACTACTATCTGAGAATAAATACGATTTACCATCAGGATGTCGAGATGGTTATCATCTCGAAGAAGTACCTAAGAATGAATCTCTTGACGAAGCAGTAAAACCGGAGCGGACAAATTGGATCGTAGTTAGTATGCAAAACGATTTCAATACGATCTTTAATGGAACCATATCAGATAACGCTCCAGGATGTGATGTTGAATAAATTTTAATCAGTCGGGTGGGCAATGCCCACCTGATACCCAATTCAATTAAGACCTTATATTATTCAAGTCTCAACCATTTTATGAAAACTTTTTGGTTAAAATCAGTTATTCTCTGTTTCCTAACAATATCCCTAATTTTCCCTTTCTCCACACCAGCACAAGCATCTTCTACAGATAATAGTTGTCCTGAAGGCATGGTATTTATTCCCGGAGGAAATTTTACAATGGGATCAAATAGTCATTATCCATCAGAAGTTTCTGCAAGTGATGTCACAGTAGATAGTTTTTGCATCGATCGCCACGAAATCACCAATGCAGAGTTCGGTCAATTTGTCGAAGCAACAGGTTATCAAACCATTGCCGAACGCCCCCTACCAAAAGAACAATTTCCCGATCTTAGTGATGAGCAACTACAACCAGGTTCCCTAGTGTTTCAACCACCCTCAGAAGGAATGCAACAAGTTGCTTACTTAAATTGGTGGCATTGGGTTATCGGTGCTAACTGGCAACATCCCTACAGTCCAGATAGCAACATTAAAGGAAAAGATAATTATCCTGTAGTTCACATCGCCTATGATGATGCTGTAGCTTATGCTAATTGGGCCGGTAAATCTCTCCCCACAGAAGCTCAATGGGAATATGCAGCACGGGGAGGTCTTCAAGAGCAAGAATTCACTTGGGGAAATCAATATTCTGCCAAGAAAGCCAACACCTGGCAAGGAATGTTTCCCTTTTTCAATACGAAAGAAGATAAATATTTAGGAACTGCACCTGTAGAATCTTTTCCCCCTAACGGTTACGGACTTTATGACATGACCGGAAATGTTTGGGAACTCACCTCAGACTGGTATCAAGTGGGGCATTCCGGCAAAGACCATAGTTTAAACCCCGTCGGACCTCACAAAACAGCCAGTTTCGATCCGGTCAAACCCCAGGAAGGAGCTTTGCATGTTATTAAAGGTGGCTCCTACCTCTGTGCTAAAAATTATTGTAGTCGCTATCGACCTGCTGCCAGAGAGTCTCAAGCTCCTGATACGGGTACAACCCATATTGGGTTTCGCTTAATTACCGAATAATTAAGGTTTAAAGCCTCTCACTCGCCGTGGAGAAATAAGCGGTCGTTTGCGGAGCATGACCTTAGGATGGGATGGCGTTTCGGCTGTCGCCGACATATAAAGCGGAGCGGCTCTGCATTCTTCGGGTCTCCGTTCCCTCCGGGACGCTACGCGTTTCATGTCGCGTAGCGTTAACGGAGTTGTGCGAAGCAAAACGCCATATCCAATCGACTAAGAGAGAAAAAATTTTCCTTTTATTAAATCCTCTTCGTTTTAGGGAGAGGTAATTATCAATTATCCATTATCAATTATCAATTATTGAAGTCTTTCTCATAGCTAACATTTACAAACCCTCATATTTCTGTAGTAAAACCACTGCATAAGCAGCAATACCTTCTTCTCTGCCTACAGGACCTAATTTTTCATTCGTAGTAGCTTTAATACTAACTTGACTTGCTTCCAATTCTAAAGTAGTGGCGAGGCGCGATCGCATTTTCTCTATATGTGGTTTCAGTTTAGGACGCTCTGCCACTACTACCGAGTCAATGTTACTAATTTTCCAGCAAGCAGCATGAACTAAATGATTCACACGGTTCAATAACTCTATACTATCAGCCCCAGCCCATTTTTCATCGCTCGGAGGGAAATGATGGCCAATATCACCCAAACTTAGAGCGCCTAACATTGCATCCATAATGGCATGGGTCAGAACATCCGCATCGCTATGGCCAACAAGTCCCATTTTATGGTCAATTTCGATTCCTCCCAAAATTAATGGTCTTTCAAGCCCTAATTTATGAATGTCGTAGCCATTACCTATACGAAAGTTCATATTTTTAACTATTACTTAATAGAAAATAATTGTTTAACTATTGTATAGTATATCTTGCGATGTAAAAGCAGTATTTTTTTGAATTAATTGTATTGGTATTAAGAGGTAAGTTTTGAACATTTCATTCACTCAAAAAGTATCATTTACTAATGATTTTTTCTTAGCAGAAGATGAGGGAGGAATTTTTGTAGTTAATGCTGAACAAGAAGGTGAAGATTTTCTCTTGGATGATGTAGCAGCTAAAATGTTATTTGCTTTAATCGGATCTGAGTCTATTCAAGAAGCTTATGAGGATATCTTAGAATTAGAAGCAGTCGATCCAGAGATATTGAAAAATGATTTGTTAGAATATATTGAAGATTTAACAAATGACGGAATTATTAAAGTAATAGACAAAGAAAAAAGTTTGTCTATTGCTGAAGAAGATGAAATATATATCAATTCTTAGGTCTGATTTAGGTAATAAAATTCTAGGTTTTAGGGAAAAAGCATCTCGCTCATCTAGGGGAGCATCTTGCTCCCACTGCTGAACAATTGATCTGCATAAGGCAGGGCTATAATTTTACTCAAAAAAAATAGGATAACTTAGCTAATATTTGAAGAACTTGTAAATCCTAGAAATCCTATATATATTTTCTTACTATAATAATCTACAGGAATAAGGTCAATCTTAACTGATGTCAAAAGTTGCTAATCTAATCCAACTTTTCAGTATTACCTCCTGAAACCCAACCTATACGATCGCTCCCATCATCCACCCGAACTTTTTGCCACCTCTTATCAGAAGTCTCTTCCAAAACTATAACTTCTTCTTGATAAGAAATACCTCCAATCCGATTAGAATTTCTACTAGGAGTATCCCGAAGAATCAAACCAATAGGTTCAACTACAATAGCCCTATAAGTCCCAGGATCTAATTCATTTGCTAATTTTGTACTGTTAGTAGCTACAGTTGGTTTCGGAGAGGTACTAACTTTTTGGACTACAGGTTTTTCATTTTGATATGTTGGTTTTTCCGGCATTCTGGTGAGTTTAGCTGCAAAATAGAGAACTGCTGCTGCGCTAGCTCCAGCTAGTAAAAGTATTGCTAAAATAAACCCTACTAAAAATTTGAAGAATCCATACAAATTCATAATTTTTCAGTTTTTTTAAGGGAATAGGGAGTAACTTTAAATAGAAAAACATTTTTATTATAGCTAATTTTTATTATAGCTAATTAAGTGAACTTGAGATACAGCAAACCCTGAATACGTTGTAATATTTCATCGTAGGGGTTTGGTTTCCAAACTAAGCGCAAGAATAGGATTTGGAAACTAAACCCCTACAGTTTTTTTTCACAAATCATTCAGGAGTGCCGTAATAGAGAATTTTATGTTTTGCGGAGCATTTGGGTATCGAAAACTCAGTCATAGATTACCTTAGAGGTGCTTATTTTGTAGCAGGGCTGTTTCAAAGTTAAATAAATAAGATTATTCAGGAGAATTGGGTACATCATTACCGGAATTTGGGGAAAATTCACGAAAAACGGAGGATTTTTCGGGTTAGAGGTAGGGAAAAGCTCCCAAAGAATCTTGGTCAAATCAACATAATTTCTGAAAAATCAATTGCCACACCAAAATTCTTAAGGGATAAAGAAAAGGGAAAATCATGGGTAAAGGATGGAAAATTCTCCCCTACTCCCTCTTCCCCTGCTCCCCTGGAGCCTTAACCAAGAATGAAACAGCCCTGCTTCTTTTGTAGGGGTGTTTCGCGAAGCACCCCTACTGAATTTTGACTAGCTATACTTAAAATACTTAAAACTGAATTTTAGGACCATCATATCTAGAAGCAAGACGCGCTTTACCCGCCGCTGCCCAATCTTGTAAAAACTTAATTTGTTCTTCAGCAGTTCTAGCTAAAGGAATAATTTGACTAGCAGACTCCAAGATATCCTCATTAGTAAACTCACGATTTTGACTAAACCCGATGTGCATAGCTTCTACTAAAGATTGTTCTATTTCTGCACCAGAAAAATCAGGAGTTTCATAAGCTAGCCGTTGTATATCATAACTCTTAATATTATGAGGTCTTAGTCGAGATAAATGTACCTCAAAAATAGCTTTTCTTTCCTCCTGGTTGGGTAAACCAACAAAAAATATTTCATCAAACCTACCCTTTCGTAATATTTCCGGTGGTAAAGCTTGGATATTATTAGCAGTAGCTACCACAAACACAGGAGATACTTTTTCAGCTAACCAAGTAATAAAAGTACCAAAAACCCGACTCGTCGTACCACCATCTCCTTGACTTTTCAATCCTGCAAAACCTTTATCAATTTCATCTATCCAGAGGACACAAGGTGCCAAAGCTTCAGCAATAGAAATCATTTGTCGGGTACGAGACTCCGACTCTCCCACCAAACCTCCAAATAAACGGCCCACATCCAAACGTAATAAAGGTAAATGCCAATGATGAGCGATCGCCTTAGCGGTAAGAGATTTGCCCGTACCCTGTATTCCTACCAAAAGTAAACCTCTCGGATGAGGTAAACCATATTGTCTGGCTCGTTCAGAAAAGGCCCCTCCCCGTCGCAATAACCAATCTTTGAGATTGTCCAAACCTCCAATATCTGAAATATTTTCATGGGCAGGATAGAAGTCCAATATTTGAGTTTGCCGAATAGTTTGACGTTTTTCTTCTAAAATTAGATCGACATCATCAAGCTCTAATTGTCCGTGGGTAGCGATCGCCTTAGCCAAAACTCTTCTAATTCTTTCAATAGATAATCCTTGAGCTGCCCTAACCACTTCATCTAATAAACGTTTCTCTAAAGATTTACCCATTGCCACGAACAAACGTTCTACTTCTTGAGAAATTTCTTGACTATCTGGCAGTGGAAATTCTATTATTGTAATAACTTCGGTTAAATCTTCTGGAACAGATATTTCAGGAGCCAAAATAACTATATTTTTGGGTTGAGATTTTAACTTTTTGGCTAAATTTCTTAGCTTTCTAGAAATAGAAATATCTTCTAAGAATCTCTGAAAATCCCGTAATATAAATATTGCCGGAGCTGATTCCGGCAACTTTTCCACAAGCTCTAAACCTTGAAGAGGATTTCTTTTTCCAAAACCTATATCATTGGGATTATTTTGATATCCTTCCACAAAATCCCAAAGATATACTGCTCTATTACCTTGTTTTTTTGCTGATTCAGTAATTGCATTTTCTATTCGTTCTTCTTCCCTCGTCTGAATATAAATTACTGAGTAGCGTGAGCGGATTAGTAGTTCAAATTCTTCTTGAAAATTCATAATATTTTTTTCCGTCGCCAGTTATATCATATTTATTTTTTTAGGATTTCAGAAAATATTTTTCTAGGCTGTTTTCTACAATAGTAACTAATTATATTATTAGCAAAACCATACATCTGACTATTGCATTATAACTATTTTTCCAAACCCAATATTAATTCTAATTAATATTCTTATATACTTAATTCTTATAGAAGCAAATTTAACATCAAACTATCAACTCTTAATTCAGTTGCCTTTTGAGCGCTTCTAAAGCAGACCACCGACTATCTGAAATTGATGATAAGGTATTCATCTTAGATAACTTTATACCTTTGCAATTCTTATCACATAACTTTCTGGAAGGAACTGCTAAACAAACCTGTTCATATACCCATTCTCTAGGGTTAAAATCTCCATTTGGAGGCAAAGTTTCGACTAAATGTTCCACAGAATTTTCCGCCTCTATATGGAAAAACTCTTTTTCAGTTGTAACTTCATTTAACCAAATTAATTCTTTTGGAGCGATCGCCAATTTATAGTTATATTGTTTTAAACATCTATCACAAGTGAGGGTAATAATTGTTTCTGATTTTCCTTTAACTTCCAGATAATTTCCATGATGAGTTACTTGTAAATAACCCCTAACTGGAGTCAGTGTTTCCAACCCTAATATAAACTCTTCAAACTTGATTAATTCAGTCTGATCAGTTTTTTTCAACAGACTAGGAATATATATTAATTCCATTTTAATTTACCTCACTTATTCCTTACCAGAAATTCATAATTCTACACTCATAATTCTGAATTTTCTCTACTCAAATTAGTTATTTTAATCTCTACAAATCATGCTTCTCTCCCAATTTTTTTGATTTTTTGTTATACCAGCTCACTTTCAAAGATGTCACAAAAAGTTTCACATTTTAAATGTCAAATAATTTTCTGAAACTACTATTTCGTCTTTCATATCGCCTAAGGAAAAGTCTTAAGTTTATAAAATCTCTTATTCTGACTTTTGACTTTTGTAAGGGCGAATGGCCATTCGCCCCTACGACTTTTGACTTCTGTGAAACAGTTTAGTTTCTAATTTTTACAACTAAACGGCGGTCTGGTTCCTGTCCATGACTGTAGGTTTCTAAATCTTCACAGTCCTGGAGCATAGTATGTATTTGACGACGTTCCGTAGAAGATAGAGATGTTAACTCATACTCCTGACCAGTCAAACGTACTTTTTTAGCTGCATACTCAGCCATTAATAATAGTTCTTGTTGGCGACGAGCTCGATAACCTGCTATTTCCACAGTGTAAGCCAAATGTTCTTCTGAATTATGATTATTTATATTCAGAATTGTATTGGTGAGGTACTGAATTGCATCAATTACTTTACCATCAACTCCCTGTAGAACATCAATTTGTTCTGGTGTCAGGTTCGTTTCATCTATTATCAACCAATAAGAATCTTCTTGTTTTTGAGCTATGACTTTTGTGGGAATTTTTGCTAAATTTAGCAATTTTTCTAGCCATTGCTGTCCTTCATCTAGTCCTCGATCTTGATCTATATAACTATCGCTCATTACTACCATTAAGCTTTCTTCTTAGAACGTCCTGGTTCAAAGGGTAGTGCTTCTCTTCCCTTTCCTGTTTTTGTTGTTTTTGGTTGTGACTCTTCTACTAATTTCTGAATGTCCTCAGGCAATGGTTCTTTGGATAAAATATATGCCTGAAAAGTTTGAAATATGTTAGCTATCAGCATATACAGTAGCACACCAGCCGGCAGGGGAGTAAACAAAAATATTCCTGAAAATAGAATGGGAGTAATTTTGTTTATAGAGTCTTGATTTGGATTAGCATTGTTAGCTCCAGGTCCTTGACCTGATATTGTCTGACTAGCATATATACTAACTCCAAAACCAACAACCATAATTAATATATCCCAGTGAATCGCCCCATTCTCATCAAAGGCACCAACACGACCGAGGGCTTGAATAAATAGGAACCCCTTATTTGCTGCAATTCCTGGAATTGTACCCTGAATCGTAGCTTCACCTGATTGTAAAGCTACTAAGTTTCCATCTTGATCTATTTGAACTCTTTCAGAACCTTTAGTAACAGTCCATAAAGGTTTGATTTCAGATTGATTATATTCCTCTTTTAAATTTCCTAGAGATTTTCCTTCTTCTGTTTGGAACTGAACCTGAGTTTTATCTCCAACAACTAACTTATTCCCACTAGGCATCAAAGCCAAAATTGGGTAGTGAACACCATCATTAATATATATATTTTGAGGTGAAGTTGTATAAGCCTGTGGTTGAATACGTTCTAACTGTTCTTGAGGAAATATTTGTAAATCTACAGTATAATTGATATTACTAAAAGGCGATCCACGGAGAGTTGCAAATAAAGCAAAAAGTATGGGCATTTGAAAGAGCAGTGGCAAACATCCTGCCAATGGATTAAACTCTTTCATCAGTTGAGCCATTTCTTCCTGCTGTTTTTGTGGATCATCTTTATAGCGTTTTTGAATCTCCTCTTGTCTCTTCTTCATCAAAGGTTGCGTAACTTTCATCTTACGCATATTCCGAATTTGCCCAGCATTTAGTGGGTAGAGACTTGCACGAATTACAAGAGTTAAAGCTACAATTGCTAGACCATAGCTTGGCACGATCCCATAGAAAAAGTCTAGGATCGGCAGCATTATGTTGTTGGAAATAAATCCTATACCAAAATCCATTATTTTATGTCTACCTTGGGGCTGGTGATTTTTCTAATTTTGACGATTTGAAATTATTTATTACTACTAATTCCCACATCTAGTTAACTACTTGTAAATCTAATAATTTATCAGCATTTTGATCTAGATTGATATTATATAGCAGCGAATAGGGAAATGGATAATGAATAGTGGATAATGAAAACCATCTCTAATTATCAATTATCAATTAATTAGTAGCACTATTAGCTTTTTGAGCTTTTGCTACCATTTTTTCAGTTATGTAAGCTTCAATTTCTCTAAATCTTGGTATTGCCCTTAGTTCTAAGCGAGTACCATTTCTCAGGGTAATTGCTAGATCGCCCCAAGCTCCTAATCCTCTGGGAACTTTTGCCACCTTGACAATTTCTGAGTAAACAATATCTGTACGATCTTGTCCCATCCAGCCCCCTATGACTGAAACTCGGCGATTAGTAATCCGATACCTGAGCCACAAGGCCCTAACAATAGCCGCAACAGTTAGAGGTAGGCCAATAATTGTTAGGCCAATTAATAAATTAAAGATTAAATCTCCTATATGGGGACCACCTTCATAGAAGGCTTCCTCTCGAATACCCATGCAACACCTCCGCTTGTGCCAATAACTTCTCTAATTGTTGCAGAAATTCGTCATAATTGCACTGTTGGGCTGTTGGTTTGACTACAATTACTATATCCCATCCTTTGGATATAAATGGCAACATTTGACGCAAAGCCGATCTTATTTGGCGTTTAATTCGATTTCGGACTACCGCTCCTTTGCTCACCTTTTTGCTAATAGAAATCCCTATGCGAGTAGGTTTATGAGTTTCCCAGTCATGTGTATCTAGAAATAATTTAGACTCTTGCTGATGAGGCAGAGCCCTTAAAGCCAAATAAGAAGTATTTTTGCGAATTCCTTTCTGATATACAGCACTAAAGTCTTTATTATGACGAAGCCTGTTTTCTATAGGCAACATGGTGAGATTTTTTGGTATGTTTCCTCTACATCTACAAAATCAGAATTTTAATTCTTTTCCCCTATTCCCTATTCCCTATTCCCTGGATCTCTAATAAACTGCCAGGCGCTCACGACCTTTTTGCCGACGCGCTCTAATTACTGCTCGGCCATTTCTAGTACGCATCCTTGTTCTAAAACCAGATACTCTTCTTCTTTTTCTACTGGTACCATGTAAGGTCCGCTGAGTCATTTTGATCTACTCCTTTACCATTAATCTAATAATAATTGAAAGTCACAATCTCCTATTGTAGCATAGATATCTTAATAAATTTAGCCTGGATCAATTTATCCTCTATTCTCAACTAAAATGTTCTACTCTATGCTCAAAAGCCATGTGCCAATATAACGTAGTAAAGGTACATCACCAGGAGTCCTGATATTGGCATTAAAATGGAACATTCCTCCAAATCTTGGATTTTTTACATTGTTGAGAACTACCTCAATTTTATTACCAGCAGGAATAGGTTCAGCAGGGTATATTTCGATAAACTTGTTTTCCTTGTCCCATATTACTTCATCTATGGGTATTGATTCTGGTTTTTCAGATTTTCCACCTCCAACACGAATTTCTATCTTTTCAGTATCAAAAGTACCTCTATAGTAATTAGGATAAAAAATTGATAACTGGGCAACAGCTAAATTTAATTTGTTGGCTGGTATTCGCAGTCGATAACGATCCCAAGTCCCAGATTTACCAGAATCTAAACGGAAGTTTAACTGATTTTTCTGTTCTGGCCCACCAAATAATGTAAATCCTGGCATTCCTTGAGCTAAACTTGCCATTGAGAAACCTGTTAATAAGCAACTGCTAACCATCAAAGCAGAAAGTATACGTTTCATAAAATTTTCTCTAACTTTAAAATCTCTTCACTAAAACTTTATCAAGATTTTATAAATACAGCCAAAGAAAGTCAAAAGTCAAAAGTTAAAAGTCAAAAGAAATATTTGAAAGGTATACCGAGTTAGGTCTGTCTTAATGGTAACTAGCAAATGGGATAAAAGAAAGTCAAAAATAATAATTGAAGAAAGGAAATAGTCGAAGGTTATACCAAGTTGGGTATATCTTAATCGTAACTAGCAAATGGGATAAGTATATAACCTGATTTCATATCAAATATAGTCCGTGCTGCGAATTTAACTTTGCGCCTTATGATTTCTAATGATTTCTGCTATGACATTCACTTTAATTATTTAATTAGCAATTTCAAGTAAATTTTTCATAGGTTCAATAATGACAAATTCAATAACAAATTTTTGGTATGATAACAAATCATATTTTTCTATGGCCACCGTGAATTCATAAGACAAGTTAAAGATACCAACGAGCAACGAAATATCAGCCTAATAATTTTAAATAAGAACCAAGTAGTAAAACAACAATAAAATAGCTAGCTAACTCAGGCCCATTAATTTTAGGTAGGGTTCCCTGGTAAGGAAATCAAACTTTAGTAGACAAGGAGAATTTATGAGAATAGCGGTAGCTAAGGAAATTCTGGTCAATGAATCTCGTGTAGCCTTAGTTCCTGATGTCATAGCCAAATTAGTGAAACAGGGGCTAGAAATACAGGTAGAAGCAGGTGCGGGAGAAAAATCTTTCTTCTTTGACGGAGCTTACGAACAAGCTGGAGCAAAGATAATTTCTGATAGTGGCGCTCTGTGGCGTCAAACTGAGGTACTTCTAAAAATTGGGGTACTAGAGGAATCAGAAGTTGATAAGTTACGGGAGGGCAGTGTTGTTATTAGTTTCCTCGATCCTCTAGGAAACCCTGCTCTTGTACAGCGTTTAGCTGAAAAGAAAGTAACTGCATTCAGTATGGAACTAATCCCTCGTACCAGTAGGGCGCAGGTGATGGATGCTTTATCTTCCCAAGCTAATATTGGTGGATATAAAGCTGTTTTGCTGGCATCCGCTGCTTTACCTAAGTTTTTCCCTATGTTAACTACAGCAGCAGGTACTATTAAACCTGCCAAAGTTTTAGTTATGGGAGCAGGAGTTGCAGGGTTACAGGCGATCGCTACTGCTCGCCGTCTAGGTGCGGTAGTAGAAGCGTTTGATATTCGTCCAGAAGTTAAAGAGCAAGTACAAAGTTTGGGAGCCAAATTTGTAGATGTGACTCTCCAAGAAGACACTGTTGCTGAGGGCGGTTACGCAAAAGAACTTTCCGAGCAAGCTAAAAAACATACTCGTGAAGTTCTGACACAGCACGTTGCTGCTTCAGATATTGTCATTACTACTGCTCAAGTTCCTGGTAAAAAGGCTCCATTGCTAGTAACTAAGGAAATGGTAGACCAAATGAAACCAGGAGCAGTCATAGTTGATATGGCAGCAGCACAGGGTGGTAACTGTGAATGTACTGAAGCAGGCAAAGATGTAGAGTGGAATGGCGTAACTATTATCGGCCCGGTAAATTTACCAGCAACTATGCCAGTTCATGCTAGTGAGTTGTATGCCAAAAATATTACAGCTTTGCTCAAGTTGATGGTTAAAGATGGAGAGTTAAATCTTAACTTTGAGGATGACATCATTGCGGGTGCTTGTGTTACCCATGCTGGTGAAATTCGTAACCAAAGGGTAAAAGATGCTTTAGGTGTTGCTGTTAATAGTTAATTAGCAGTCAGCATTCAGCGGTCAGCAGTCAGCATTTAGCAAGAACATTTTTTGATTGTTGAGAAAGCAATTTTAAGCCTTGCTAGTACCCTGTAAAAGTCAACAATTCAGTGTAAAAAGACTATGAGCGAAACATTAATTGCAGCTTTATTTGTATTCGTCTTGGCATCATTTGCCGGATTTGAAGTTATTAATAAAGTGCCACCAACTCTGCACACTCCCCTGATGTCTGGAGCAAATGCCATCTCAGGAATTGCAGTTTTGGGCGCACTAATTATTGCTGGTGACAAAGATTGGAATGTCACAGTAATTTTAGGTTTAATTGCTGTCGTTTTTGCCACCATTAACGTAGTTGGTGGCTTTTTAGTAACAGACCGGATGTTACAAATGTTCAAGAAAAAGGAGGCTGCATAATGACTGACTTTATACCAACCGGAATCCAGTTAAGCTACCTAGTAGCAGTATCTCTATTTTTCGTGGGGCTGAAAAAGTTGGGTTCTCCAGCTACAGCTCGGAATGGTAATTTGTTAGCATCAGTGGGGATGTTAATTGCTATTGTGGCAACCCTACTTGAAAAAGAAGTTTTGAACTATGAAATGATTCTGATAGGAATCGTTATTGGTTCAATTATTGGAGCGATCGCTGCCTACAAAGTAGAAATGACTGCCATGCCTCAAATGGTTGGTTTATTCAACGGTTTAGGTGGTGCTGCTTCGGCAATGGTTGCAGTAGGTGAATTTTGGAGATTTATAGCTGTTGCTCAGTCTCCACCATTACCTACTACTATTACAGCATTATTGGGCGTATTAATTGGTGGCATAACTTTTACAGGTTCCTTAATTGCTTTTGCTAAATTGCAAGGAGTTATGACTGGTTCCCCCATCACTTTCCCATTACAGCAACCTTTTAATGCTCTATTATTTGGTGGGTTTATTGTTGGCAGTGTTTATCTATGCGTCACCCCATTCAACTTACCAGTATTTTTAGCATTGGTAGGTGTGTCTCTCGTATTAGGTGTAATGTTTGTGATCCCCATTGGTGGGGGTGATATGCCAGTGGTGATTTCTTTATTGAACTCATTCTCTGGATTAGCTGCTAGTGCTGCTGGTTTTGTGGTGATGAACAATATGTTAATCATCGCTGGTGCATTGGTTGGTGCTTCCGGTATTATCCTCACAGTTATTATGTGTAAGGGTATGAACCGTTCCTTAACTAATGTACTATTTGCTGCATTTGGTACTGGTGAAGGTGGCGGTGCTGCTGCTGGTGCTGGTGGTAAAACTGATAATACGGTTCATAGTATTGACCCAGAAGAGGGTGCAATGATGTTGGGTTATGCCCGCTCCGTAGTAATTGTACCTGGTTATGGTATGGCCGTTGCTCAAGCTCAACATTCTGTCCGCGAGTTATCAGATCAGCTAGAAGGATTAGGTGTTGAAGTTAAGTATGCTATTCACCCAGTTGCTGGCCGGATGCCTGGACACATGAACGTATTATTAGCAGAAGCAAATGTCCCTTATCCTCAGTTATATGATATGGATGACATTAATCCTCAGTTTGACCAAGCAGATGTGGCCTTGGTAATTGGGGCTAATGATGTGGTGAATCCGGCAGCTCGTGCAGATCAGAATAGTCCAATTTATGGAATGCCCATTCTAGATGTGGACAGAGCGAAGCATACTATTGTAATTAAGCGCGGTCTCAGCACTGGTTTTGCTGGTGTGGACAATGATTTGTTCTACAAGGATAAGACTATGATGCTGTTTGGCAGTGCTAAAGATATGGTTGCTAAATTGGTTTCTGAGGTCAAGCAACTTTAAAGCTTTGATTTAAGTTTTAAGGTGTTTACCTCTAGTGGTTAATCCCGATTAATGTTCAATGGTTAATGCTTCTGTAAATTTTACAGAGCAAACCATTGTTCATTTTTCAGGGATTTTAATGATGTCAGAAGTTAAGATAAAATCCGATTATAAAGTTATCGTATTTGCTACTTCACATCAAAACAGACTTTACTTGACATACTCTATAAATAATTTCTTTGCTTAGATTCTTCATTTTTTTCTTGATATTGACTTTTGACTTTTGAATTTTGACTTTCTTTAGTTGAGCAATAATGTCCCTAATCATCTTGTAACTTTATATTTTGATATTTATATATTTTCACAAAAATCTTTGAATATTTGGTATATATTGTGCTAGTATATAACCGAATAATGAGAATAAGTTCGGTTGCAATGTTTGTTCATATTGAGGGTCAATTTCCTGTCGTTATTGGCAAGCTTCTCTCCGAAGTCTAAGTCTCTACACATCTCTAAATTTGGGAGAAAATCTATGTCAATTTATGTAGGTAACTTATCCTACGAGGTCACACAAGATGACCTATCTGAAGTTTTTAAGGACTATGGTACTGTTAAGCGAGTTCAGTTACCAACTGACCGTGAAACAGGACGTCCCCGTGGCTTTGGCTTTGTGGAAATGAGTACAGAGGAAGAAGAACAGAGCGCTATTGATGCACTTGATGGTGCTGAATGGATGGGTCGTGATATAAGAGTTAACAAGGCAAAGCCCCGTGAAGATAGAAAACCCGGTGGTGGAGGTTATAACCGCAGAGGTGGTGGAGGTCGCTACTAAATTATAAAAAGCTAATTATTAGGGCTGAATTAATTCCTATAATTGTCTAGTTTTGTAGGAGTAGGTTAGGAAAATAAATTATTGGTTTTCACCAAAATTTATAAATAAAACCTGCCTCTACTTCAACCTTTCATAGCCATAAGTTGTCGATCTAGAACTATTAAATAATCTCGCCCATACTTACCATTTTCTAATAGGAGTTCGAGATTTTCTGGTAAATCTTGAACTATTTCTTGACTACAGGAACCGGCAGCTAAAGCTATAGTTGCCACTGTATCTACATCTCCTGTAAAATTAATACAATCTATCAATAAACTGCTCATTTTATCGTTTCTAATCACTGCAGTAATAGCAGCTCTAACGCTCATCCAACCTTTAGAACCTACTTTTCGATCCCAAGGTTCTGACCAAGTTTTTCCTGGAACATGAGTTTCAAGAAATTTTCCTAATTGGCTTTTTTTTCCTAAGTTATAAATACAATAATGACTCATTAATGCTGAGGCGATCGCTGCATCAATTCCGTCTGGAGTATTATGAGTAATAGCTGCTTGAATGGTTGTTTTTTTTTTAACTTCTTTAATAGTAGGAAAAATACCGATCGGAGCAGCTCGCATTGCACCACCACTTTTGTCGCTTGTACCAATTATTTCTGCTAAAAATTGTTTCCCAGTATTTACTCGTTTTAAAAATTCATAAAATTTTCGAGAATATCCTTCTCGTTCGTCTCTTTTAAAAGCTTCGACAAATTTATCGGCTAAATTTTCTCGCGTCCAAGGTTCCTTAGAAATTATCATTTCGGCAATAGCAATACTCATTTGAGTGTCATCTGTGTAGGAACCGGGAATAAGTTTATGGCGTGGGTGCTTCACATAATTAAAGAGATTATTGTGTTGTTTAATTAACTCAATATCTGCATATTCAAAACCGGCGCCGTAAGCATCACCAATAGCAAGTTCTAGTAACATAATTAATTCAGTAAAAGTACGACCAGGATTTTTGGCACGGATAGCACCACAAGGATTTTGCCACGGATATAGGGATGATTATGTTACTAGTAATTATACCACGTTAATTTGGGATATGCTGTGTTAATCTTACCTTAAGCTACAATAAAATTAAATAAAAAATTTCAACCAATTATTATGAAGCAAATTGTAGAATTTCCCCTGGAAGATGGTGACTCTATTCTTATCGAAGTAGATGCACCTCCCCAAGCAGTTAATGACCGTATTGGCATAACAGATAATGTGATTCACAAGGCTAATAAAAGCTTGGATTCGGCTATGGAAAAAATTAAACCTGTGGCTAATACTATTATTAAAAAAGTCAGAAGTATGAATGAACCTGCGGATGAAGTAGAGGTAAAATTTGGGATTAAATTAAGTGCTGAAATGGGAGCAATTATTGCTTCTGGAGAGGCAGAAGTTAACTATGAAATTACTCTAAAATGGCATAATAAATAATGACTAAAATACTTGATTTTGAGCGCTCTATTGTCAGAATTTATTCTCAGTCAAACCAAGTCAAAGGAGCGGGTTTTTTAGTATCTGAAAATCAAGTTCTGACTTGCGCTCATGTGGTAGCTTTGGCATTAGGCATCGATGGTAGGACTGCTGAAATGCCAACAACAGAAGTTAAATTAGATTTTCCTCAAGTTGCACCAGGGGAATTTCTAACAGCTAAAGTAATTTTCTGGTTGCCTGTTAACCCACAGGTAGCTTTAGAAGATATTGCTGTTTTGGAATTAACGACTATTCCTAATAATATTTCCCCAGTGCGGTTGATGACTTCCGAGCAATATTGGGGTCATAATTTTCGTGCTTTTGGGTTTCCTATGGACAAGGAATATGGTGTCTGGGCCAATGGCGTGTTAAGGAGTGGTACTGCTAATGGTTGGGTCCAATTAGAGGATATTGACAACACTGGTTATGCCTTGCAGGAGGGTTTTAGTGGTACTCCTGTTTGGGACGAATCTTTAGAGGGTGTGGTGGGGATGGCCGTTGCTGCGGACAAACAACGGCCGGATGCTAAGGCGGCGTTTATTATTCCTACTAAGATATTGATGAAAGCATGGCCTCAGTTGCAGGAGCGGTTAATTGCTGGTTGTCCCTACAAAGGTTTGTTTGCTTTCGGGGAAGGTGATGCAGAATACTTTTTTGGGCGGGAAGCGATCGCGGAGCAGCTTGTGGCAGCAGTGGCACGACAACAATTTGTGGCGGTTATTGGGCCTTCTGGCAGTGGTAAATCTTCGGTGGTGTTTGCGGGGTTGGTTCCTAAGTTGCGCTCTCAGGGGAATTGGCAAATTGAACAGTTTCGCCCGAAAGCTCATCCTTTTGATGAATTAGCTCGTGCTTTGGTTCGTTTAAAACAACCAGGAAAGCAGGAAACCGGACAAGATATTGAAGCGTTGCAACTTTCTAGCATTTTGGAGTCAAAAGAGTCAACCCTATCAATCTGGTTATCCTCTATTTTGGAGAAACATCGAGGTAGTCGTTTGTTGTTGGTGGCGGATCAATTTGAAGAAATTTACACTCTTTGTACTGACAAGGAAAAGCGTGTATTGTTTCTGGAAAGGTTACTCAATGCAGTGGCAAATATTCCAGACTTGACTTTGGTGATTACTCTGCGGGCTGATTTTTTGGGATCTGCTTTGTCTGATCGTTCGTTGGCAGATGCTTTGCAGAATAGTGATGTGAAATTGGGACCGATGAGTAGTCAGGAGTTGCGATCGGTTATTGAAATGCCTGCGCAAAAGTTGGGGGTGCGGTTGGAGGCGGGGTTGACTGAAAGGATATTAAAGGATGTGGAGCGATCGCCTGGTAATTTGCCTTTGTTGGAGTTTGCTCTGGAGCGTTTGTGGGGTAAGCAAAGGAATGGTCAGCTTACTCACGAAGCTTATGAGGAAGTGGGAGGGGTTGAGAAAGCGTTGGCGAGTTATGCGGATGATGTTTATGAAAAGTTGAGTGAGGCAGATAGGGAAAAGGCGGAACGGGTGTTTATTCAGTTGGTGCAACCAGGGATGGGAACTGAGGATACTCGGAAAGTGGCGACTCGTGCTGAGGTGGGAGCGGATAATTGGGGTCTGGTGAGGCGGTTAGCTGATGCTCGGTTGGTGGTGACGGGGCGGGATGAAACTGCTGAGGAAACGGTGGAGGTTATCCATGAGGCGTTGATTAGAGAATGGGGAATGTTGCGGGGTTGGATGGCGGTGAGTCGGGAGTTTCGGGTTTGGCAGGAAAAGTTGAAGGGTAGGTTGGTAGAATGGGAGGATAAGGATAAGGATGATGGGGCGTTGTTGCGGGGGTTGCTTTTGGTGGAGGCTGAGAAATGGCAGCAGGAAAGGTTGTCGGAGTTGAGTCGGGAGGAGCAGGTTTTTATTCGGTTGAGTTTGGAGTTGCGCGATCGGGAACATAAACAACAACAGCGCCGGAGGCAGTTAACTGTTTTGGGGTTGACGGTTGGTTTTGTTTTAGTTTCTGGGCTGGGGATCTTGGCCGAGTTGCAGAGGCGTAAAGCTGTTGAAAGTGAGCAAAAAGCTATCATTGATGGAATGAAAGCAAATATTTCTAGTCTAGAAGTTCGCTTTGACGGAAGCATGGAGAGACAACTAGATGTCATCAAGCTAGGTAAAAAATTAAAGAAACTACAAAATGATAGTCAAAACAAACCTGACATCCCCTTGAAAATAACAGGAGTATTGCAGAAAATGACAGACTGGCGAGAGTATAATCGCCTAGAGTGGCATCAGAGTAATGTCTACAGTGCGAAATTTAGCCCCGATGGTGAGTTGCTTGCTACTGCAAGTCGTGACAAGACAGTGAAATTGTGGAAACGAGATGGCACTCTGGTAACTACCCTAGGAGAGCATGAGGATAGGGTAAACAGTGTAGCTTTTAGCCCCAATGGTGAGTTGCTCGCTACTGCAAGTAGTGACAAGATAGTGAAACTGTGGAAGCGAGATGGCACTCTGGTGACTACCCTAGGAGAGCA